>CAYGTM010000007.1:1523-18096 GCA_964352795.1 uncultured Phycisphaera sp. | reverse complement strand
GTCGTAGACGCCGGCGTTGACGGCATTGATGGTCTGGCCCACAGGGATGGTGATCTCGGCGCGCTCGAGAAAGATGCGGGCGAGCTGGGACTCGTAGACCTGGCGTTCGACGGATGGGGGAGCGTCCACCTGCTCGATGTCTCCCGTGAGCGAAAGAACGTCAGCGCAGGCGATGGGGGTGAGGAGCAGGACGAAGAGAGCTCGGCGCATCTGGGATTCCTCAGTATCACATCGGCTTTGCGAGAGCGGCCGTCGTTGACAATTCTAACGGCTATCGCGTCGATCCCAATCCTATTTTGGCCGCGAGGGTGGAATCTGCGGTGAAAAAGAGGATCCCGATGCCCGCCGGCTCACTTGGAGGCCCTATAATGACCCGAGTATTTGATCTTGGATGCGCGGAACTCAGGCCACAATCCCCTTGCGCTCCAGGAACCCCAGCACTTCCCGTACGCAATCATCAATCGAGCGGCCCTCGGTCTTGAGCACCAGTTCGGCGTTCTTGGGGGCCTCGTAGGGGTCGTCGATGCCGGTGAAGCCCTTGATCTCTCCCGCGCGAGCCTTCTTATAGAGGCCCTTGGGGTCGCGCTTCTCGCACTCTTCGAGGGGCGTATCGACGAAGACCTCGATGAAGGGGAGCTTGGCCGCGTCGTGCATGGTGCGGCAGAGGTCGCGGTCCTTGACATAAGGGCTGATGAAGCTGGTCAGGCTCACCACGCCCGCATCGGCGAAGAGCTTGCTGACCTCGCCGATGCGGCGGATATTCTCGGTGCGGTCCTCGGCGCTGAAGCCCAGGTTCTTGTTCAGGCCGTGGCGGACGTTGTCGCCGTCGAGGCGATAGGAGTTGACGCCCCGCTGGACCAGGACCTGCTCGACGGCGCTGGCGATGGTGCTCTTGCCCGAGCCGCTGAGGCCGGTGAACCAGACCGTGGCCCCCTTGGCTTTGAGGGCCTTCCAGCGTTCGTCGCGGCTGAGGTCGCCCTCGTGCCAATGGATGTTCGTCGCCTTGGTGTGATTGGCAATGGTGGTCATGCGGCCTTCCTGTTTGGATTGTGGTAGTTCACATGGCTCGTTGCCGAGACATGCGAGAAGCAGATCGTAGACGGCTGTCGGCCAGCGAACCGATAGCGTGTAGCGATGAGTGAGCCTTCCCATCATCCCAATCCAGACTTCGCGCCAATCCGCGTGTGCATCCAGCAGCCAGCCCTGCCGGCCTATCGGATCCCGGTATTCGCCGAGTTGGCATCGCGGCCGGGGCTCTCGGTCGAGGTGTTGTTCTCGGACAAGGCCAAGCTCCCCAACGTCGAGGCTAAGGGGTTTTCCGCCAAGCCGGTTCGTGAGCGTATCTTGCTTCGACGACCTCGTGAGGTGCGCTGGGTGCGGGCGCAGTTCGAGGCCGTCGATCCGGCCTGCGCGGATGTGGCCGTGCTCGAACACAATGCGGGCATTCCCAGTCTGGTTCCGGCCATCTGGCGTGCGAAACGCAATGGCGTGGGCGTGGTGGTTTGGGGGCATGGCTATTCGGCGCGTGACACTCGATGGTCTCGCAGGCTGCGGAACTGGATCGGAAAACAGGCCGATGCCGTGCTGTTGTACAACCACGAGGCCCGACAGCGCATGATCGACGAGGGGTTTGATCCGCGACGGATCTTCGTCGCTCTCAATAGTCTCGATCAACGGCCAATCCAGACGGCTCGTGAGAAGTGGCTGGCCGACCCCCAAGGATTGGCGGCCTTTCGCGCCGATCAAGGATTCGATGGTGGGCCCGTGGTGCTTTTCGTTTCTCGGCTGTATGCGTATAACCGCATGGACCTGCTTTTGCACGCAGCTGCGAAACTGAAGGACAGCCACCCCGATTTGGTCGTCGCCATCATTGGTGACGGGCCGGAGCGAGACAATCTTGCGGATCTGGCCCGCCGCCTGGGCATTGAAGATCGCGTTCGCATGCCGGGCTCCGTGTATGGAGAGGACCAACTGGCTCAGTGGTTCCTCTCAGCCCTGGTGTTCTGCTACCCCAACTGCCTGGGCTTGAGCGTGCTGCACGCGTTTGGATATGGACTGCCCGTGGTGACCAACGAGGACATGTGGGCCCACCCACCTGAGCCTCAGGCCATGCGTCACGGGGAGAACGGCCTATTGGTTGATCTCGAGGACCCAGGATCGCTGGCAAACGCCATCGCCCGGCTGCTCGATGACGAAGCCCTGGCCCGCCGAATGGGTGAAGCGGGCCGGCAACTTGTCCTCAAGCAATATACCCTGGCCAACATGGTCGATGGGTACGAGGCCGCCATTCGCTATGCCCACCGCAAGGCCCGGGATCGCAGGGCTAATCGCTAAGATATCCCCGGTCAAACACCCAAAAAAGTTGCCCGCTACCAACATCCGACATAGCGTCCCCTTCCCCCGGACGGGCCGCTTTCTGGCCTCGGGGCCCAGGAGGACGGAATGGCAGGCAATACGGCGGGCAAGAAGGGTCTCATCGAGCCGCACGGCGGCACTCTGGTCGATCAGGTGGCCACCGGCGTGGGCCGGGACAAACTGGTCAAGGAGGCCGCAGGCCTGCCCCGCATCGACCTCTCGGCCAAGCAGTCGTGCGATGTCGAGATGATCGGCACGGGTGCCTTCAGCCCGTTGAAGGGCTTCATGGGCTCGGCCGACGTGAAGGGCGTGATCAAGGACATGAAACTCGCCAGCGGCGCTCGCTGGCCGATCCCCATTACGCTGAGCGTCGACAAGGCCAAGGCGCCCAAGCAGGGCCAGCGCGTTGCGCTCTACGCCCCCAACGGCACGCTCCAGGCCGTCATGACCGTCAAGGAGGTCTTCCCGCATGACCGCGAGGCCGAGGCGACGATCTTCTTCCACAAGCCCAGCGATGACGACGGCCAGCACCCCGGTGCCGAGGCCGTGAAAAAGGAAGGCGACACCTGCCTGGCCGGCCCGATCGAGGTCGTGACGTTGTGCGTCGATCCCGATGGCCCCGAGGCGTTCCTCGACAAGCGGCTGACGCCCGCGCAGACGCGGGCCGAGTTCGAGAAGAAGGGTTGGACCACCGTCAGCGCCTTCCAGACACGCAACCCCATCCACCGGGCCCACGAGTACCTGTGCAAGTGCGCCCAGGAGATCACCGATGGTTTGTTGATCCACCCGCTGGTGGGCGAGACCAAACCGGGCGACATCCCCGCCGACGTGCGCATGGATTGCTACGAGGTGCTCGTGGACGAGTACTTCAACAAGGACCGCACGATGATCACGGTGATGCCCGCCGCCATGCGCTACGCCGGCCCGCGCGAGGCGATTTTGCACGCCATCGTTCGCCAGAACTACGGCTGCTCGCACTTCATCGTGGGGCGTGATCATGCGGGCGTGGGCAACTACTACGGCACCTACGATGCTCAGACCAAGGTGGATGAGGTGACGACGGGTGCCGAGGGCGACCTGAAGATCACCCCGCTGAAGTTCGAGCACGCCGCGTGGAGCCACAAGGCCCAGGGCATGGTCAGCGGCAAGACCTTCCCCAAGATCGAGGGCGACCAGGTGTTCCTCAGCGGCACCAAGGTCCGCGACATGCTCGCCGCCGGACAGCGTCCGCCGCAGGAGTTCAGCCGGCCCGAGGTCGCCGACGTGCTGATCAAGTGGGCGACGAAGGCTTGAGAATCGCATGATCCGAACGCTGCCATGTGCGCGAGCACGCAGCTTTATAGCGCGCATGAAAAAAACGACCGGCCATGCTTCCTGCCACATGGCGCATTCTGAGTTGGCCTTAGACCCTGATCTTCGTCCATGTGCCCTGCCCGAAGCGGACGGCGAAGACGAGGCCGCGGATGACCAGCTCGCCACACAGGCCCAGCCACAGGCGGGTGAGGCTGGGATCCCAGCCCATGAGTTCGCCCAGGGGGTTGGGCAGCTCGCCGCCGCCCAGGAAGTCGGGCAAGGGGATGCGCACGCCGCTGATGAGATACGCAGCCGGGAGTCGAACGCCGTAGGTGGTGAACCAAGTGAGGCCCATGACCACGCGGACGTCGCCCACGCCGCGCAGGGCTTGGCGGAAGACGATGCTGATGGCAAAGGGGATTTGCACCACGCCGCAGATCATGAGCAACTGGGGCACCATCTCGCGGTGCTCGGGCACGGGGGTCAGGGCGTTGGTGATGGGCTGGGCGAAGACGAACATGAGGGCGCCAAGGGTGCCCATGAGGGCGGTGGCCACGGCGGCGCAGATGAGCACGCCCCGGATGGCGTGGCGCGGGCTGCCGGCGCCCAAGTACTGGCCGGCCAGGGTGGCGGCGGCGATGCCCATGGCAAAGCCGGGCAGGAAGCTGAGGGCCTCGATCCGGATGGCCCACATGTGCGAACCCAGCAGGCCGGCGGACTGGCCGGGCGTGGACTGGGCCAGGGCTTGCATGGCTTCCTTGGCGGCCAAATGGGCCACGAAGAACACGACCGCGAAGTTGCCCGCCCACATCCCAAGGGTCTCGAAATAGTTCGGCAGGCCCAGGCGGACCAGGCGGCGGATGGTGTGCCAGTGGGGCTTGAGGCGGCGCGGGCGCAGCTTCAGGCCCGACTTGCCCACGGCGCAGTAATAGAGGATCATCGCCGCGCCGACGGCGTCGCCGACCACCGTGCCGATGGCGATGCCCACGATGCCCATGTCGAAGGCGAAGGGGTTGGCCAGCCCCGGCAGGTCGATGCCGCTCAGGGCCCAGCTCACCAGGATGTTCATAACGTTGCGCGCGATCATGGCCCACAGCGGGCGGATGGAGTCTCCCGCGCCTCGCAGGCAGGCGATGCCGCCGAAGAGCACGCCGGCGATGGGCGTGCCCGCCGAGATGACGAGCATGTACGAGCGGAAGGCCTTGGCGCCCGCCTCGCTGAGGCCCATGAAGGCGGGGATCCACAGCGTGCTGACGGCGACGAGCCCGCCCACGAGGCTGGCCAGGATAACGCTCAGCAGCAGGCACTGGCCCATGGCTGCGCCCGCGACTCCCATGCGGCCACGACCGACCGAGCGGCTGATGAGGCTGGTGGCCCCCATGCCCAGGGCCATGAAGGTGAGGCCGATGAACCACATGATGTAGCTGGCGGCGCTGATGGCGTCCACGGCGTCGACGGCCGATACGCCCAAGGGGCCCAGGCCGTCCTCGGTGCCCGAGCCGAGTTGGCTGGAGAGCACGGTGTCGGTGAGGCCGACCAGGGCGTTCAGGGCGCTCTCGACCAAGATGGGCCAGCTGAGCACCCAGATCGCCATGGCCATCGAGAGGCCCTTGAGTCGGCCCGAGCGCAGGCGGCCCTGGGCGTCGAGCCCCCGGGCCGCTTCTGGGGGGGCGCGGAGGATCTCCACGACGCCCATGGCGTTGCGCCAGTCGAGGGTGCCGGCGATGCGGGCGAGCTTCTGGGAGCGTTTGGAGGGCATGGGGAACCTGGATGGTAGAGCGTCGCGTGGCCGGGATCAGACAGACGTGGGGATCCCACGGCGGGCCGGAAATGATGAAGATTGTGATAGGAATGTGCAAAGATTCGATTAGCATGTGGATGGGAGGTCCGCATGCTAAAGACGACTGTACTGGCCCTCGTTGTTCTTCAGGCCGCCAGCCAGGGCTCGCAAATCCAACGCCAGCATGGAGTTATGGCTGCGCCCCGCGAGCCCTTCGCAAGGCTCCAGGCCCCGCCGCGGCCATTGGCCCCCGGTTTTGAGCATCGCCTGAACGCCAAGTTCCACGATCACGTTCTGGCCCGGCTTGACGATGGTGGGCGGCTCGTGAGCCTTGGTGGGGCGGACCTGGCCCCGCTGCTGCTGGCACTGGATGGGCTGGGCGATGCGCCCGTGCGGTTTCGGCCGTTGATCGACCTGCCGCCGGCCGAGTTGGCCCGCATTCAAGGTGACGCGGCCGCGCGGAGCGGGCGCATGCAGCCCGACCTTGGGGGGATGTTCATCGTGGAGGCCGCAGCCGATGGGCTGTTGCGGCTTGCTGATGTGCTGCACGCGAGCGATCTGGTTGAGGTTGTGCATTTCGAGATGCTGGGCGCGCCCCCGCCCGGTTGGTTCGGAAGTGCCAATGGTGGGGGTGATGGATGCGTCGATATCGCGCCACTGACCCAGGGGTATTTCGACCGGCAGGGGTACCACGGGGCCGACATTGGTCTTGGGATGGACGCGGCCTGGGCGTACCCCGGAGGCCGTGGCCAGGGCGTGCGCGTCGCCGATGCCGAGTATGGCTATCGCGATGGGCATGAGGACCTGTGCGACATCACGCCCGAGCCCGGGCAGGTGGTGCATCCGACGGTAATCTCCAACGGCTGGCACGAGCACGGGACGGCCGTGCTGGGCGAGTTGGTCGGCGGCGACAACGGGTACGGAGTGGTCGGGCTGGTTCCAGATGCTCAGGCGTCGTTCTTCTTCGAGTGGACGACCACCGGGCGGCGGCGCGTGGCGGCCATCACGGCGGCGATCGCCTCGGTGGACGCCGGCGACGTGGTGCTTCTCGAGATGCAGATGTTCGGCCCCGGGGGCAACTATGCCCCGGCCGAGATCGATCCGATGGTGTGGATGGTGACCCGGCTGGGCGTCGATCGGGGCGTGACCGTCGTGGCGGCGGCGGGCAATGGGACCCAGGAGCTCGAGTCGCCGGGCTTCGCCGAGTATCGCGGGCGGGTCGACAGCGGGGCGATCATCGTGGGGGCGGGTTCAATGACCGGAACCCGCGTCAAGCTGGGTTTCAGCACCTACGGCAGCCGGGTGAACGTGCATGGCTGGGGCCACAACGTCTTCACCGCGGGCTACGGCGACTTCATCCGCGTGGGTGGGGATGCCGACCAGGGGTATACGGCCAGCTTCTCGGGCACGAGTTCTGCCTCACCCTTTGTGGCATCGGCGGTGGTCAGCCTTCAGGGCATCCACATGGTGGCAACCGACGAACCGCTGGCCCCCGAGGCCGTGCGTCAACTGCTCATCGACACCGGCAAGGCCCAGGGCGCTGGCGGGCACATCGGGCCGCTTCCCGACATGGCGGCGGCCGTGGATCGGCTGATCGGCTTGCTCTGCCCCGTCGACATGGATGGGGACGGCGAGCTGACGGTGTTCGACTTCCTGGCCTTCCAGACGGCGTTCGACGCCGGGGAGGGCGTTGCGGATTTCGATAGGGATGGGCGGCTGACCATCTTCGACTTCCTGGCATTCCAGAGTGGGTTTGAGGCCGGGTGTGAGTGACCACCCCAGGGGGCGGGGCCCGGCCCCGAAAAAAAATTCACAATCGCATAAAAATGGGCTTCCATTCTGGATTGAGATGTGGTATACCTATGGCAAGACGGAGTCGCGCGCGGCCTCCACAGGGGTAAGGCCGGTGACGACCCGAACGTGGGGTATCCAAGAGCCGCGTGTTGCGGGCTGGCTATCCACTGGTATGGCTGTGTGTTGACACACCCAAGGAGAGGTGATATGAATCGCATTGCTTCGACCGTGACTTTGCTTGCCGTCGTTGCCGGGAGCAACGTTGCCCTGGCCCAGAGCAACGAGGCAGATTCCGGCAAGACGGTTCTCGCCGTCTTGAGCTCGGGCAGCGGTGGCGGGGTGGACGCCCCGGGCGACAACATCGGGTGCGCGATCGACCTCGACACCCTGACTGGCGACATTCGGAACCTGGGCATTGAGTTTGCCTGGGGCTACTACTTCGTCAGCCGCAGCGGCGAGTTCGTGACCGGGACCCAGGTGATCTCGCAGTACGACGCCGATTTCAACCTGGTGGAGGAGTACTTCCAGATCACCGGGTCGGCGACGTGGGGCGGCCGCGATGGCGCGGCCATCGAGAGCGAGAACGCGCTGTTCTTCGGGGCCGAGGGCGGGGAGGTGGTGGAGTACCGGTGGGATCCGGGCACCGAGCGGCTGGACCTGTCGCAGTCGCAGGTGATGCAGTTCGACTCGACCCGGACGATCCGCGCGATGGCGTGGGATTCGGACAATCAGGTCTTCTACACCAAGGACTTCAACAACGCCATTGAGATTTTTGATCGCTCGGGTGCCCTCATCAACTTCGGCACGGCCAGCGTCTCGGCGTATGGTGCCGGGTACAACCCGCTGACCCAGACCGTCTGGTTCCACGGGTACCGCACCGGGACGACCGGCGGGGCCGACGCCCCCAAGACCCGGATTGCGGAATGGGATCCGGCCACCGGGACCATGACGGGCAACGAGTTCGACATCGATCCGGCCGGCGACACCGCCTTCGTGGGCTATATCGCCGGTGGCATGGACATCATCGTTGACGGTACTGACGTGACGGCCGTGACCCTCGGCCAGGGCGACCCGTTCGACTACGCCCAGTTGACCGCCATCGTGGGTGATGGCGAGGCGTGCGGCGGCGGCTGCCGCGCCGACCTCGACGGCGACGGCGACCTGACGATCTTCGACTTCCTGACCTTCTCGAACCTGTTCGACTCAGGCGATCTCGCCGCCGACTTCGACGGCGACGGGGCGTTGACGATCTTCGACTTCCTGACCTTCTCGAACGAGTTCGACGCCGGCTGCCCGTAATCTCCCGTGGGTGGGGCGTATGGCCCGTACCCGATAACACACCAAGGCCCCGGATCGCTCGCCGATCCGGGGCCTTGTTCGATTGGCGGTTGGGCTGCTGATGGCAGCTTCTTGCTTCAAAGGCCAGATCGGCATCGGGCGATGCAACCCGCGCATCGTTGTTGGCTAACAAGTGGATGTCCGCGATGCCATGGCCTCGGCACCGCGTCGGGGAAGTGACCTGGGAGGCCTTCCTTTTATCCCAAGAGGGAGGATTCAGCAGATGAACAAGCAGATTTTTGGTATCGCGGCCCTGACCACCATCCTGCTCGCCGGTACAGCGCAGGCCGTCCCGGTTCGTTTGTCGCACAGCCTCGAGGAGTTCCTGGTGACGGGCGGCACGGCCATTGCGTGCGTGTCGACCGCCGCTCCGCAGACCAGCAGCGACAACCAGTTCTGGCGTTCGTTCACGCTTGGCGATTTTGGGATCACCGAGAGCGTCACGATCTCGCAGCTCGAAGTTGGCATCGAGAACCTCACGCTGCCCACGCTCATCGAGGTGGATGTCACCATCAACCTCTATCAGGCACCCGGCGGGACGGCTCCGGCGTTCGGGCTCGATCTCGTCGGTTCGACCGTTGTGACCCTGACCGACCGGGCCACGGAAGTGGTGACCATCGACGTGAGCGGCGTGGTCGACGCCGGCAACGCCCTGATCGTCGAGGTCAACGTGCCCAACCTCCAGACGCTTTCGGGCGGCCTGACGGGCGACGTGTACTTCCCTGGGGCCAACTCGTTCGGCCAGACGGCACCGAGTTACATTAGTTCTTTGGGGTGCGGCACGCCCGATCCTGCGGACTATGCCGTGCTTGGCTTCCCCGATGTCCACCTCATCCTCATCGCCGTGGGCGAGACCGGCGGGACAAGCGGCTGCCGCGTCGACCTCGACGGCGACGGCACGCTGACCATCTTCGACTTCCTGACCTTCTCGAACGAGTTCGACGCGGGCTGCCCCGGCTGAGATTCCCCGGAGTCCTGATTCACACCCACCGTGTTCGGGTCAGCCTCAAACCTCCCCGAGGTTGACCACCGGACGGGTCCATCCCGATGGGCCCGTCCGACTTTGTTCTTGATGCTTTTACGCATTTCTGCTGAGACGCGAGATGAGCACGGCGAGCAACTTGCACCGCTCGACCAGGCTGGCGAGCTCGATCCACTCGGTTGGCGTGTGCAACCCGCCGCCGCGAACGCCCAGGGTGTCGATGGTCGGCAGCCCGGCGTCTTGCAGGATGTTGCCGTCGCACACGCCGCCAGTGCTGGCGAAGGGGAGTTTCTGGCCGATCGCCTCGGCCACGCCCCGCGCGTGCAGACCGAGGGATTCGGTCGCCGGGGTGAGCGGTTTGGCGGGCCGGTTGAAGGATCGCCTGATGATGACCGCGGCCCGAGTACCTTCGCAGACATGATTGGGCGTGGCCAGGGCGTCGAGGTCTTGGGCGATCTGGGTGGCCACGGTCGCGTTGGGATATCGCGCGTTGCCCCAAGCCGCAGCATGGTCGGGCACGGCGTTGGTGGCCGAGCCGCCCTGCACCGGGCCGATGCTCATGATGGGCGAGCCGTCCTTGGTCGGGTCGGCGATGTCTCCGACGGCGGCGATGGCGCGGGCCAAGGCGGTGACGGCGCTGACGCCCGCGCGGAAGTCTCGGCCCACATGCGATGAACGCCCGAAGGCCTCGATCATGAACTGGCCGCTGCCCATGCGTTCGATGGCCAGTTCGCCGCCGGGCAGGGCGGGTTCGAGGGCGAGGCCGTAGTCGTGGCGGTTTGCCTGCTCGCGGAGTGCTGCCTCGCTGTGATAGCTGCCGGTTTCCTCGTCGGCGTTGAGTGTGTAGGTCCAACTCGCCGGTGCTCCCGACGCGTCGAGGCATTCGAGAGCACACGCGGCGATGACCAGCCCGCCCTTCATGTCCACGCAGCCGGGGCCAACGGCGGTCTTGCCGTCGTGGGAGATGGTCAGTTCCTGGAATGGTCCGTCGGCCGGATGCACAGTATCGAGATGGCCGGCGATGAGCACGCGGCGCATGTTGGGCCGCAGGCGTTCGAGGACGGCGGTGGGTGGCACGCCGTCGGCCGCGCCGCCGCGCAGCCATTCGGGGCGGGGCTGGCCTTCGACGAGCGAGGCGCTGGCCCCGAGCTTCTTCATGCGTTCGGTGAAGATGGCGCGCGAGGCCATGATGCCATCAGCGCCACCCGGGCCCGTGGGTGTCTCGACGTGGCGTTTGAGGTCTTCGAGCAGGAAGCCCGCGCGAGATTCGATGAGGTCGCAGGCCAGGCGCTCTTCGCTGGTGAGTTCGATCGTCAAGCCGTGATCCCTTCCCGCGCCGCGATCCACTGCCCCTCGAATACGAACTGGGCCGGGCCGGCTTGCCGCACGATGTTGTCGCCGCCCATCGACGTTGGCGTCCACGAGACGGTGAGATCGCCGCCGGGCAAGGCGAGGGTTGCCTCGGGTTCGAGCACGCCCGCGATCACGCCGGCCACCAGCGTGGCGCAGGCACCGGTGCCGCAGGCGCGGGTCGGGCCCGCGCCGCGTTCCCAGGTGTGGACGGTGGCGTGCGTCGGGGTGTCGATGCGCACGAGGTGGGCGTTGATGCGTTTGGTGAAGGCGGGGTGGTGCTCGATGAGCGGGCCCAGGCGGCGGGCCTCGGCGGCCAGGTCGTCGCTCAGCCAGGGGTTGTCGGTGGTAAAGGCGACGGCGTGGGGGTTGCCCATCGAGACATGGGTGTAGCGGAGGTGGTGGCCGGTGACTTCGATGCACGCCGGCTCGACCGACGCGAGCGCCGTGGGGTCGATGTCGCAATCGGAAACATCAAGGCCCGGAGCACCCATCGCCACGCGGACGATGCCGTCATCGAGCGGCTCGCATTCGAGCACGCGATCGCCCGACTCGACGAACAGCATCGGCTGGTGCATGTGCAATCGGTCGCGGAGGAACCGCGCGACGCAGCGCGTGCCGTTGCCGCAAGCGCCAGACTCACTGCCGTCGGCGTTGAAGGTGCGCATGCGGGCGTGGTTGGTGTGGTCACGAGGCGGGCAGATCAGGATCACGCCGTCGCCGCCGATGCCGGTGTGGCGATCGCTCATGGCGATGCTCGGTTCGGGCCAGTTCAGGTCTTCGAGCGCGGGTTCCGTGATGGCGTCGATGTAGACGTAATCGTTGCCCAGCCCGTGCATCTTGGTGAATCGCATAGCGCGCCCTCCTGGCTCATGCACTCGTCACCAACCCAGCCAGCCCAGTTGCAAGCCGATCAGCATGAATCCACCCATGCCCGCGAGGCCCAGTACCGTAGCCCACCGGAGGACTCGCACCTTCCGATCGATTGGCAGGCGATCGGCGGGCAAGCCGGGCAGTTTGGCCAGCGCCCGTTGCCGTTGCAAGATCGAACCGTGCCGGAAGCCCCACCGCTTGGGATCGACGCCGTTGAGCGCGCACACGCGGCTGAGCGCGGCGGCCATGGACGCTGGCCCGCCAGGATGGACGTGAGCCGTGGACTCGCCTTGACGAATGGCGATCTCATTACCGACCGCGACGGCCGCACGCGCGTCGGCGTGGCGCTCGATCAGGCGGCTGATGGCACCAAAACCGAATATGGCCACGCCGAGCACCACCATCAGCGACACGCCCTCGGCGACCCTGAGCGGCACGCCCACGCCGGCAACACCCGTGGTGACCGCAGACTGGGCGAAACTCAACGCCGTCACCATCGCCAGCATCGAAAGCACGATCCACAGCACATGGTGCTGGCGAACGTGGGCCAGTTCGTGGGCGACCACGGCGTCGAGTTCATGGCTTGGCATACCGCGCAGCAGCGGCTCGGTGATCAGCATGTACCGCGCCCAGGGGAGCAGGCCCAGGATGGCGGCATTGGCCGAGGGACTGGCCCACAGGCGAACGCCGCTGAGGCGCGCGCCCATCTGTCGGCGGAGGTCGTCGATGCGTTCGCGGAACTGGCCGGTGGTCAGCGACCGTGTGCCCAGGACGCGCACGACCAGAGCGGGCGCGATCGAGACGATGGCCAGAGTACCGCCGATGTCGATGGCGCGCGCAAGCCATTCGGGAAGGTTTGTCGAGATGGCTTCGATGGTCCCAATCGTTTCGTGCCAGCAGACGATCAGCAGCACGGGCAGCAGGGGCAAAGCCAGCATCGCTCGCGCGCGAGCGATGGTCGTTTCAAGTCGCGTGGGCGGGCGCTCCATCGGCCCGCCCTCGTCGAGTTGGCGCACCATCATGGCCTGCCGCATCCGGTCGTGCAGGGGGTGCTCGGCCCAAGCGATGGCGAGCAGCGCCAGCAGCGGTGGGGCGGCGGCCAGAGCCTCGTCCAGGCCGATCCACGAGCCGATCAGCGCCTCGACCGCGCCCACGCCGTCGGTGGTCACGCTCCATGCGGCGAATGGGATGACGACGAGCCATCGCAGCTTCTGAGCGAGCCCGAGCCCGCGTTGGAGCAGTTTCCACGAGCCGCGATAGGCGGCGGCCTTAGCGCACGCGGGCAAGGCCACGAGCGCGACCAGGGCCACCAGTATCGTCCAGGCGATGACGATGTAGAACCCCGCAGGCGAACCCGCCAGCGCGTCGCCGCGCGCTTCGGCCAGGTCTCGGCCCAATAGCAATCCCACCAGGATGATCAGGACGTGGATACTGGGCACGATTGGGTGTGGCGGTGGATGCCGATCAGTTCTTGTCCATGAACGCCGGCACGCGCGGCAGGGCGCCCAGGTCGACGCTCGCGGGGGCGTCGGTGTAGGCGTCGATGTTCAGTTCGTCCTCGTTGATGGCCGTGATGACCACGCCCAAGCGGCCCTGGGCCCGGGCCTGGGCCAGGTCTTCAACGCTGGGGCCCGCAAAGCGGCTGTTGCGCTCGCGCATCACATGGAAGTGGTACATCGCCAAGGCCCGGACGCTCTGTTCGAGCATGTCGGACGAGACCACGAACTGGTCGTCGCCCTTGCGGTGCTGGGGACGCGGCGGGTAGAGTTGGGCGACGAAGCGGCCCGAGCCATCGACGAACAGCAGGCCGCCGTACTCGGTGGTCTCGTCGGCGCGGTCCATCTCGACCTGCTCGAAGATTCGTTTCATCACCTCGGGGTCGTGCATCGCCACGTCGACTGCCAACATGCCCATGAGGTCGCCCCAGCTCAGCCGGCGAGAGGCCTCGTCGAGCAGTTGGGGCACGTCCCTCAGCTCGCTCCGATCGGCCCGACGGGGCGTGGTCTCGCGGTCGCCGATGCGGGCCCGCAAGCGGCCTTCGAGTTGCTGGCGGTCGTCGCGCATCCAGGGCTCGCGGTAGATCGATGCCCAGCGGACGGCCTCGAGGTTGCGAAGTTTGAGGCCGTTGGCCTGCTCCTCGCTCAACTGGGCGACGCCCGCGGCGGTCTGGCTCCACCACTGGTTGCCACGCTCCTCAGAGAGCGCGACCAGCCAGCGCAACTCCTCGCCGTTGCGGGGCACGACGCCCAGTTCGCTCAAACCCCGGCGGATGGTCGCCAGCACGCGCGCGCCCTGCTCGTCGGTGGGCAGGTCGTCGCGGCGCAGCACCTGTTTGCGGGCCTCGCCGCTGGGGTCCAGACGGGCCAGCAGATCCCAGGCGGCCTCGCGGGCCCGGGCGTCGAGGTCGATGGTGCCAAGCTGGCCCTGCTGGGGATTCAGGAACACCCGCGTGGCGATGAGTTCGGGCGATTGGTCGGGGTTGAGGGCCTCGATGATGACCTTCTCGACGCGGTTTTGGTCGCTGATGGCCGAATCCTGGACGGCGTAGGACCGCACGAAGGCGGGGGTCAGGTCGGTCCAGCCCCGGGCGACGGCCTGGCGGCCCATGCGGTGGATGACCTCGTAGTCCTTCTCGGTGGGCACGCGGGCCCGGATGAAGCTCTGGGAGTCTCGCAGCCCGGACCATGAATCGTCGGTCATCAAGAGATCAACGGCCGCCAGACGCAGTTCGCGGGGCGTGACGTCGCTCCACACCAGGTCCTTCAGGGGCGGGCGGATCGACGTGCGGTCGGCCTGGGGGTCTTCCCAGGCGGCCTTCATGGCCGCGATGCGCTGGGGCGGGCGCAGCTCGGGGTTCTGGAAGTCGGTCAGGGGGTCGCCGCTGACCTGTTTAGTGCGGCTGGCGCAGCCAGGCAGTGGGCCCGCCAGGGCGGCTAGGGCCATGAGGACGGCCAGGAAGGACAGAAAGACGGCACGGTTCGCTGCGGGTCGCTGCATAGGGCAATACTATCGGTAGGCGAACGCCGATCATCCCACAACGGGCTTGGCCGGCGACTCCCAGAGGATTTTTGCGTGGCCAAGGAACACAGCCTGCCCCAGACCGGCCAGACCCGCCCCCAGGCGGCTTCGGATGCTGGTACGCCCACGGGGACGGCCACTGAGCGGGTCCAGCAGGTGATCGAGCAGATCCGGCCCAGCATCCAGGCCGACGGGGGCGACGTGGAGTTCCTCGAGTTCACGCCGGCGGGCGTGGTCCGCATCCGCCTGCACGGGGCCTGCGTGGGCTGCCCGAGCAGCAGCCTGACCCTCCAGGTCGGCCTCGAGCGGAACCTGCGCGAACATGTGCCCGAGGTCGAGGCCGTCGAAGCTGTCGATTGACCCGCAGAGCGGGCTTGCGTCACGCAGGGCGGGCCTCTGTCGCGTCCGTGTCGCCAACATGAAATGGTGGCCCCGGCGACCCCGCGCGGGCTTGCCCATTTTTACATGCGACGGCCGGAATCGTGCGGTAAGCCCGAAACCTGCATGGATTTGCGCGTTATCGGTGGCGGTGGAGCGACATCGTGCATATTTTCGTGCGATCGTTGCGCCTGTCGGTTACACTGATCGCGGTGGCCCCCGGTGGTAGCGGGGGCATGGTGGGCATTTTGAGAGAGGGGCGGCCCATGGTGGGGCCGTGGCACACACACATGGTGGTGGAACATGCTGGTCATTACCCGTCGTGAAGGCGAAGAGGTCGTCGTGGGCGACCCGCGCAACCCGTTAGGCATCGTGCGGATCGCCTCGATCAAGGGCGACCGCATCCGCCTGGCCTTCGACTTCCCTCGCAACATCGACGTGCATCGGCGCGAGGTGGCCGAGCAGATCGTCGCCGAGGGCGAGGCCGAGAAGCCGGTGCCCGAGATCGAGGTACGGGTGGAGGACGCGGCGACGCCGGCGTAAGCGGAGTGCCCGTGTTTTACGGGCATCCCGCGTCGAAGGCATTCTGAAATGCCAGGAAGTCGAAGATCGTGAAGATCCCGTCGCCGTCGAAGTCGGCGGCGGGGTCCATCGCATCGAAGAGGTTCTGGAAGGCGAGGAAGTCGAAGATTGTCAGTTCGCCGTCGGCGTCGAGGTCGGCCCGGCAGGGCTCGCCGAACGTGTCGCACCCGTTGAGGAGCAGGGTGATGCCGTTCTCGACGCGGTTGGCGACCACCAAGTCGGGCCCGCCCGCGCCATCGAGATCGCCCAGCACTGGGCCGGTGGGCGTAAGGCCAGCATCGGGTTCGGCACCCGGCGTGAGCCCGCCCGCGCCGTCGCCCAGGAACACGCCGACAGTCGACCAGTTCGAGTGGTTCACGACGGCATCCATGACACCATCCCCATCGATATCAGCGACGGCGACCATCGCGGGGGTGGGGCCGGTGGGCAGCGTCGACGCGATCGCCAGCGACCCATCGCCGTTGTTCAGTAACACCGAGATCGTGTCCGCTAGCACGTTAGCCACGATCACGTCCAGATCGCCGTCGCCGTCGAGATCGGCGATGCCCATGCCGTACGGCCCCGGCCCCGTCGCGTAGGTCGCTTCGAGCATGAACCCGCCCGCTCCATCGCCGAGATAGACGCCGATGTCGTTGCCGGCCGAGTGGGACACCAGAGCGTCGAGCATGCCGTCGCCGTCCATATCCACGAGACGCACACCGAATGGCGCCGGTCCGGTCGGCACGGTGGCCACCGCCTCGAAGCCGCCCGCGACGCGCCCCAGCAGCACGCGCACGTCGTCGCCCTGGCCGGACGTTGCCACCGCGTCCAGGACGCCATCGCCGTCGATG
>CAYGTM010000007.1:0-1513 GCA_964352795.1 uncultured Phycisphaera sp. | reverse complement strand
CGCCTGCGTTCTCGGCGAGGTCGCACTCGCTCGGCCCGAGCGCCTCGCGCCTCGAAGATGGCGGACCCAGCCCGCCCGCGCCGTCGCCGGCCAGCACGGCAAGGGTGTTGCCGGAGAAACACAGGACCACGGCGTCGAGGTGGCCATCAGCCGTCACGTCCGCCAGTCGGATAGAGATCGGCTGCCCGTCGAGGTCGTGGTTCACCGCCGGCGCGAGCGTCCCATCGCCGTTGTTGAGCAGCACGCTGACCGTATCGCTCGAGAGGTTCACGACGACCACGTCGTTGTCGCCGTCGCCGTCGAGGTCGCCCAGGCTGGGCATGAACGCGTCGACCGCCGTGGCGTACGCGACGCGCGGCGCGAAGATCTCGGCCGGATCGCAGTCCTGGGCCCGCGTGACGGAAGCCAACGCGAGGATGGGTATGGTTCGAAGGGTTGCGGCGAGCGTTGCGGCGAGGCGGGGGTTCATCGTGTGTCCTCCGTGCATCAAGTTACCCGCAACCAGCCGCCGATGCGAGGCTCTTGGTACGCGCGACCACATCCGCCTCGCCGAAGGAGGCCTCCGCCAGACGAGGCGAACCTTACTCCGGCGACCCGCTCGAATAGTCGTACACCCACTGGCTCATCGCCCGCTCGTAGTCGAGGACTTCGCCGTCCTTGAAGAAGAGGCCCAACTCGCGTTTGGCGGCCTCTGGGCTGTCGCTGCCGTGGATGAGGTTGAAGCTGTTCGAGACGCCGAAGTCGCCGCGGATGGTGCCGCCGGCGGCCTTCGAGCCGAAGGTCGCGCCCATCATCGAGCGGCTGATGGCGATGGCACCGATGCCGCGGACGGCCATCACCAGAACAGGCGCACCGGTCATGAATCGCACGAGGCCGTCGTAGAAACCCTTGCCGGCGTGGTCCTTGTAGTGCTCGGCGGCCAGCTCGGGGCTGATCTTCATCAGTTTGCAGCCCACGACCTGGAGGCCCTTGTCCTCGAAGCGGGTGATGATGCGGCCCATCAGGCCCCGTTGGACGGCGTCGGGCTTGAGGATGATGAGCGTGGTTTCCATGGGTCGGGGCTCCTGACAGGGTCTGGTGGGATCGTGGGTATACAAAGAAGGGCCGAGAGGGTAGGGCGGCGGGCGAGAAACCGGCGGACCGATGCGTGAACGGGCATCCAAACATTCTACTAATATTATTTTGTCAGTTTGGTGTTCGGGGTTTTGGTCGTGGGAGGCCGCCACAGCGGCTTTCTGGCGAAATCCTGGTCCGATCACACAGTTGCAATAGTCTCCGGAAGAGCATCCGGAGTCTCGCGCACAACATCCGGAGACTCCGGCGGAGCATCCGGAGTCTCGCGCACAGCATCCGGAGACTCCGGCAGAGCATCCGGAGACTCACGCAAAGCAACCGGAGACTCCCGCGGAGCATCCGGAGTCTGGCGCACCATATCCCGAGGGCCGGGGCCTGATGCCCACTCAAAGGCCGCCGGGCGTCCTTTCGGACGCCCGGCGGCGGATGATGGGAACAG
>CAYGTM010000006.1:0-18248 GCA_964352795.1 uncultured Phycisphaera sp. | reverse complement strand
GCCTCGAACTCCAGAGCCCCATCATCCTTGCCGCCGGCACGGCCGGGTACGCCGACGAGATCCTCGACGTGCTAAAGCCGGGGGTCCTTGGCGCGGTCACCAGCAAGTCCATCACCGCCCAGCCGCGCGATGGCCACCCCACCTGGCGCATGGTTCCCTTGCGTGGGGCCATGCTCAACGCCATCGGCCTGGCGAACACCGGCGTCGAGCGATTCGCCGAGCATGTCGCCACGACGCACTCGCTCGGCGAACATGGCGTGCGTCTGATCGCCTCGGTCGCCGGAGACACCATCGACAGCTATGTGCGCGTCGTGTCCGAGATGGACGGCCTGGCCGGCGTGGACGCGGTGGAACTCAACGTCTCATGCCCCAATGTCCACGGCGGGGCCGACTTCGGCGTCGATCCCAAGGCACTCACCGAACTCGTCGGGGCCTCGCGCGCGGCGCTGCCAAGCAAGATGCTCATCGTCAAGCTGCCGCCCGTGGCGACCGGGCTGCCTGGTATCGTGGCCATCGCGCGGTCGGCCATCGAAGCCCAAGGCAAGCCCGATGGGCCCAACGGCCGCCCCGGTGCCGACGCGTTGTGCATCGCCAATACAACGCCCGCGATGGCCATCGACGTCGAGACCCGCAGACCGCGCATCACCAATGGCACCGGCGGGCTTTCGGGCCCCGCGGTCCACGCGATCGTGGTCAAACTGATCCACGACGTGTACCGCGGCATCGCGCGCGAGCAGGGCGTGCCGATCATCGGCCTTGGCGGCGTTTCCAACTGGCGCGACGCGGCCGAGTTCGTGCTCGCCGGCGCATCGGCCATCGGCATGGGGACCGCGACGCTGGCCGATCCGTCAAGCCCCGCGCGTGTCCACCGGGGCCTTGCGAGGTGGACGCAGCGCATGGGCGCGATCAAACTCACCGAACTCGTCGGTGCGGTCGAGAGAGAGTAGAAGGGAACGGCCAGCCCGTCAGGAAGATGGCGACGAGTCCGGGCTGCTCGGGCTCCGCGACGGGGGCGATTGAGTCGGCGCGGTCTGCGGTGGTGCCCGGGTGGGCTCGGCCATCGGGATGCGACCCGACAGGTGAGCCCGGAAGCGGGCCACGTCGGTGAACAGTGCCTCGGCCTCGTCGCGGCCGGCATCCGAACCCTCACGAACCGGGTCGGCATTGGCAAAGGCTGGCCCGCCCAAGCGGTGCCCGCCGTGCTCCACGTCGTAGAAGCGGTTGGCCAGCCCGTCGGCCCACGGCTGCCAGGCCTCGGTGCCGCCCATGAAGTGGACCGCGGCCGACACGATCATGGCGATGACGGCCGCGGCAGCAAGCGGCGGACGCATCGAAAACTCAAGCCTCCGGCCCGAGGTTCGGCGTGGGCGATACATCGTCACGGATTGGATGCTGCGGCCATCGGCCTGGCTGGCCTGCCGCTGGGCGGCCAGGTTCGACATCACCCGGGCCCGCACCCGCAGCGGGGCGGCCTCCTGCGGCCACCCACGGCTGTCACTCAACAGCGATTCCAACCGGCGACGGATCGCCTTGCGGCGGTGCTTGGTGATCGGAGCGGGATGGGTGTTTGGGCGACTCACAGGAGTATCCTAGTCCTGCTGTGTATTCGCTCCGGGATCACTCAGCGTAACGCGCGCAACCGTGTTTTTGCTGAGACGAGGGTCTTTCGGGGAAACCCCAGACTCAGACCCGTTCAAGCTCACGATATCGCCCGCCCGATCGCGGATGGCCTCGCCTAGCACGTTGCGGGCCCGCAGCAGCATCACGCGGACGGCCACGCCCGACTTATCCATCACCCGGGCAATCTGGGCAGGGGTG
The DNA here is from genome assembly GCA_964352795.1 of uncultured Phycisphaera sp. Classification (GTDB taxonomy): domain Bacteria; phylum Planctomycetota; class Phycisphaerae; order Phycisphaerales; family UBA1924; genus JAHCJI01. Next base: position 16,430 of record CAYGTM010000006.1, on the reverse strand, counting down.
AGGCCCTCGACGTACCGCAGCCACACCGCCGTCAGTTGGTCGCGGTTCAGCACCGTTTCAGCGATCTGCCAGATGCGGCGGCGGTCGTGCCCCGCGTCGGGGTTGATCGCAAGCCGGCACGGAGCCGCGGCGTCGACATACCCAACGGCCGACTCTGGGGCAACCCGCACCCTGGCCCGCCGACGAGCCGCCGACGCAGCCAAACGGGCGGCGATGGTCAGCAGCCACGGTGCCAGCGGCCTCTCGGGCTCGAACGTGTGCAACTTCTGCCAGGCTCGCAGGAAGGTCTCCTGGGCCACATCCTCGGCCTCGGCCGAAGAGCCCGTGCGACGCAGCAGGAAGCGGTACACGCGATCCTGATACCGGGTCACCAGCACGTTGTAGGCGGCGACCGATCCTTCCTTGGCCAGTTCGGCCAAGGCCTGATCGCTCAGGTTGTCCACCGGCTGGCCGGGGCGCCCGTGAAAGGCGACTTCGAACGGGATGGGGCCAGCAACCGAAACGGACATTGCCATCAGGTTAACACATCCGTAGCAAAATCCGATGCGGATTCGCACCTAGGGTTTTCATAAATTTCGATTCATGGAGCGGATAACCCAAGCAACGCGAGTTATCGGTCTTCAGAACTGGGTAGTTTTCCACTGTCACTCGCGCCCGGCGGCTGCTCGGGTCGCTTGGCCGGCGAATCCTCGGTCCGAACGATCGCTCGTTCCATGGTCAGTTCCACCATCGAGCCCTCGAGTGAAACCTGGCACGCTTGCACCAGCGGCAGCAGTTCCATCAGATCGGGGTTGCGAGCCGCCAGCTCGGTCGTTCGGCGGATCCAGAAGTCGATCATGACATTCAGGGCCGACACCATCTTCTCGCCGTCGGCCTCGTCGTTGCCCTGGACCTTGAGCCCGGCAAACACCACGGTCGTGCCCTGCACCTGGCGATACCCAAGGTGGGCCACCATGCTGTCGGCCGATGCCAGCAGTTCCGATCGCAGGCGCGGGTGGGCATCGTCAAGGTCCTTGGCCCGCGCATAGATCACGCAGCCCGGCGGGCAACCGGGAGTCGAGGCATCGCCGTCGCCAGCATCTGGCGCTCGGCCTTGTCGATCTCTGAGTAAGAGCCCGATGCACGACTGAAGGCGATCGGAGTTATCGGACAATACTGCGACCAGCCTCGGCGAGGCGTTGATGCCCGAATCGGCCGGCGACAAGGGGGTCATTGGCACCAGGGCCACATGCACCGCCAGGCTATCGATGGTCCACGCGCTGATGCCCTTGCCGTCGGCCTGCAACGCCCGGCGCAGCACAAGGGTGTACCCGTCGTGGGCCTCCACATGCTTCTGGATGGCCTCTCGCAAGGCGGCCCCGCCCTGGAGCATCGTGGTGGTCTCGCCCCGGGCCTCGGGCCCGCGCGTGATCGTGCCGAACATGGTGATGCCGCTCACGTCCATCCGGGCATCGATGCCCATGTCGCCCAGGCTCGCGCCCCAGGCCGACGCCGTCATGGCGTCGAACAGCGGCGTCAGGGCTTCGGCCTGGGCCAGCCGCTCGGCGTCGACATGGACCACCCAGTCACTGCCCTCGGCCACCCAGTGCTCGGGCAGCGGGCCGGCGGAGGCGACATGCGGGGCGATGCAGGCGAGAACCGCACCCATCACACGGCAGGCCACCCGAAAACGGGCGGGCATCGGCAAGTTTGACAAGACCGGTCTGGCCACCAAAGGAACTCCCCACGTTTGCTTAGGGCCAATGGCATCGCGGCGTTTCACGGGTTCGGGCATGTCATGCATGATGGCCATATCAAGCCATCATGGGCCTTCATGCCCGCCCACTCGCCCACAAGCGGTACCATCGGGCCCCGGAGGGGTTGCACGCCCATGCTGCTGGTCTCCACCATCGCCATCTTCCTGGCCGCCGCCCTGCTGTTCTGCGTGCAGCCCATGCTCGCGCGGATGCTGCTGCCCCGGCTCGGCGGCAGCCCGGCGGTGTGGACGGCGGCCATGCTGTTCTTCCAGGCCGGCCTGCTGATGGGATACGTCGGGGCCCATGGCCTTGGGCTCCTGGGCCGTCGGGCCCCAAGGGTGGCCATCGTCGCCCACGTCGTGCTGGCGGCCGCGGCGGTGCTGGCGTTGCCGCTGGCTTTGCCCACTGGCTCAGCGGAGGGCCCGCCCGCGTTGTGGGTCATGTTTGCCCTGGCGTTGGCGGTCGGCGCGCCGTATCTGGTGCTGTCGTCGGTATCGCCGCTGTTGCAGCGTTGGATCTCGACCACCGACCACAAACTCGCCGCCGACCCCTACCCGCTCTATGCCGCCAGCAACGCGGGAAGCTTGCTGGGGCTGCTGGCGTACCCATTCGTGATCGAGCCGGCCTTGAGCCTGGACCAGCAACGCTCGTGGTGGTCCATCGGCTACGTCGTTCTGGTTGTCGTGCTAGCTCTGGGCGGCGCGCTGCTCATCCGGCGCACGCGAGCGCCGCGCACGGCCGTCACGCAGTCGCCCTCCGAGCCCATCACCTGGCCCCACCGCCTGGCGTGGGTGGGCCTGGCGTTCGTGCCGTCGAGTTTGATGCTTGGCGTGACCCAGCACCTGACCACCGACGTGGCCGCCGCGCCGCTGCTGTGGGTGGTCCCGTTGTCGCTCTACCTACTCACGTTCATCATCGCCTTCGGGGTATCCAAGCCGAGTGTCGATCGCTGGATCGCTCGCTTGGTACCCATCGCGGTGGTGGGTGTGGTCGTGGCCATGCTCCTGCACGCCCGGCAGCCGCTCGTGGCCGTCGCGGGCGCGCACGTCGCGGCCTTCGCGCTGGCGGCCATGCTGTGCCACCAGCGGCTGGCCTCGCTCCGCCCGCACGCGGGCCATCTCACCGAGTTCTACCTGCTCGTGGCGGTGGGCGGCGTGCTGGGCGGGGCTTTCAACGCCTTGCTGGCGCCGATGATCTTCGATCGCGTGCTCGAGTATCCCATCGCCATCGCCTTGGCCATGCTCGCGCTGCCCGGCATGCCGAAATGGAAGGACAAGGACGCCAAGGGCATGGGCACGCCCTCGGGCCAGATTGCCGTGGGCGTCGCTGTCGTGTCGGTATTCGTGCTGATTCTGGTCGTGTTCGGCGCGATGGGCAAGCAGCCGCTGTCCGCGTCGGCCTCAGTTGTCGAGCGGGTGCTTGCCATCGGTCTGCCGGCCGTGGCGTTGTACGTCGTCCACGGTCGGCCCCTGGCGTTCACGCTGGCGGTGGGGGGTGTGTTGCTCACCGCGACGTTCTGGAAGGGACCGGCCGAGGTCATCCACATCGAACGCACCTTCTTCGGCGTCCACACCGTGGAGAGGGTGAATACCGCCCAGCGCGATGGGAGCGTCGCGTCGTTCCATCAGTTGCGTCACGGCTCAACGGCCCACGGCATCCAGCGCCTCGGCCCGGGGTACGAGCAGGAACCGCTGGCGTACTACCACCGTCTCAGCCCGATCGCCGAGATCTTCGCGCTCATCGACGGGCAGGCCGCGCGCGAAGTCCACCACCCGCTCGACCGCGTGGCGCTCGTGGGCCTGGGCACTGGGGCGCTGGCGTCGTATGGGCGAGAGGGCATGACGATCGACGCGTACGAGATCGATCCTGCCGTCGTTCGCATCGCCACCGATCCGCGGTACTTCACGTTCCTCAGCCAGAGCCGGGCCGACAACATCGAGTACCTCGTGGGCGACGGCCGATTGCTGATGGAGGCCCATGCCGGTAAGCCGTACGACCTGATCGTGCTGGACGCGTTCAGCTCCGACGCCATCCCGGTCCACCTGCTGACGCTCGAGGCCTTCGGGGTCTACCTCGACAACCTTTCCCAGGGTGGTGTGCTGGCGGTGCATATTTCCAACGTGTACCTGAACCTCGAACCCGTCGTCGCCAAGGCCGCCGAGCGGCTGGGGTTGTACGCCACGATGCGGTTCGACCTGCGCGACCCGAAGGACAGCCTCGAAACCGGGCGGTACGCGAGCACCTGGGTCATGCTGGCCCGGGCCGAGGGCGACCTGTCTCCCCTGAAACAACGCCCGTTATGGCGAGCACCAGCCGCACGCGAGGGCTTCGAGGCCTGGACCGACGACCGCAGCAACATCCTCTCGGTCCTTGGCACGCCGCCGCAGGAGTAGGGGCGGATACGATCCGCCGATGCCGACCCTCGACTATCAGACCGCCGGCGAGAGCCATGGCCCGGGCCTCATCACGATCGTCACCGGGATGCCCTCGGGCGTGCCGATCGATGCCGACGCGATCAATGCCGAGATGGCGCGTCGCCAGGGCGGCTATGGGCGGGGCGGGCGGCAGCGCATCGAGGCCGACGTGGTCGAGTTCCTTAGCGGCGTCCGACTGGGCAAGACACTGGGCTCGCCCATTGCGATGCGCGTGGCCAATAAGGACTCGCGCATGGACGACGTGGAGCGCACGCCTCCGGTGTATCGGCCCAGGCCCGGGCACGCCGATCTGGCGGGCTCGCTGAAATGGCTGACCACCGACTGCCGGGGAACGCTCGAACGGGCGAGCGCCCGCGAGACGGCGGCACGGGTGGCGGCGGGGGCCCTGGCGCGGGGCCTGTTGAAACTCTTCGACATCGAGGTATTTGGATTTGTACGGAGTGTGGGCACGGCGCGCACCGGGGTGGCGGTGACACCCGAGAATCGAAGGGAGATGCTCAAAGCGCGAGACGCGAGCGAGACTTATTGCCCCGATCCACAAGCCACCGAGCATCAGATCGCCGTCATCCGCCAGGCGAAGGTCGACAAGGACACCGCCGGCGGGCTGTGCGAGGTCCATGTCTTTGGCGTGCCGCCCGGGCTGGGCAGTTGCGTCGACTGGCGGCTCAAGCTCGACGCCCGCCTGGCGTACGCGGTGATGAGCATCCAGGCGTTCAAGAGCGTCGAGATGGGCATGGGCCGGCGCGTCAGCGAGTTGCCGGGGTCACAAGTGCATGACCCGATCCGCTACGACCGCTCGCAAGCCGACGGCCCGTCGATGGGCTTCCTGCGCGACACCAACAACGCGGGCGGTGTCGAGGGTGGCATGACCAACGGCCAGCCCGTCGTGGTGACCGGCGCGATGAAGCCCATCTCCACCCTTCTGCGCGGCATGCCGTCCATCGATCTGAATACCAAGGAAGCCCAGCAGAGCGACTACGAGCGCAGCGACGTGTGCGCGGTGTCGGCCGCCAGCGTGGTGATGGAAAACGTCGTCGCCTTCGAGATCGCAAGGGCCTTCCTGGACAAGACCGGCGGCGATTCGCTCACCGAGGTGCAGGCCCACCACGACGCCTACATGCAACTCGTCAAGATTTTGCCGCTCGAACCGCCGCTGATGACCATTGCCAAAGGCGACTGAGGCTCAGGCGGCCTCGCTCTTGCCCAGTTGGCGCATCAACGCGGCCCACGCGGCGGCGTCCACGTCGTAGTGGCGGCGCAGGCCCTCGCTCAGTTGCTCGGTCTCGCACAGTGCGAGCGTGCATTCGGCCCCGAACGTGGCGGAGGCGAATCGCAGGGCGCGGGGCAGTTGCTCGCGCGTCGTACACAGCACGAGCGAACGGCCGGCGTAGCGGATGGGAATCATCGCGAACTGCGCCGCCTGCCGGCCCGACAGCACGCACAGCACATGGTCGGCGATCTCGAGCTTCGCGGGATTCACCCACTCGGCGATCGCGCCATACTGCTCGGCCCACACTGCCTCGATCTGGGCCTGGGTCACATCGAACATCTTCTCGGCCAGCTCGCCGAAGGGGCGGTTGGTGCCGCGTTGGGCGCGCAGCACCTGGTCGCGCTGGGTTTCGCTCAAGATGCCGCGATCGATCAGGATCTGGCCCATCGGCTTGGACATGCCGCAACCCTCCGGCGCGGCTTGGTCGAGTGCCCGCGTCGGGTCTGGCATCGGCGTGAAACATAGGGAACCTCAGCGTGTGGGGCGTGGAACATGACCAACGCGGCGCGCGTGGCGTCGTACATCGCGTCATCGTTGCAGATGGACGCGAGCGTGACATATTCGGACGCTGCGCTCGTGGGGGGTTACTTGCCCACGCAGAAGCTGGCGAAGATGCGACCGAGAACCTCGTCGGGCGACACCCGCCCGCCCAACTCGCCCAGGGCGTCCAAGGCCAGCCGCATCTCGGCGGCGACCAGTTCGCCCGCGAGCGGCGGGCCGTGGGCTGGGTCGTTGTCGGCGGCGCGAGCGGCACGGGTTAGGGCCTTTGCGGCGAACGAGGCCAGGGCACCATGACGAGGCAGCAGGCCAGCGCCGTCGTCCTGCCGGGCGCTCTCGATCGCCTCGGCCAGGGCGAGGCGCAGGGATTCGAGGTTCAGCCCGGTGCGCACGCTGACGGCCATGCAGCCCGGATTGTCGGTGTCGAGCGTGTCCGCCTTGGTGCGCAGGCGCAGGGTGTTCGTGCCGGCGGTCGGCCAGTCGAAGCGGGCCAAGGGATCGCACAGCAGCACCACGTCGGCGCGCTCCATGGCGCTGTCAATCACCTCCCGCACGCCGTGCTGCTCGGCCTCGTCCAGCGGTTGTTCGGCCATTTCGGGCAGGCCCGGCAGGTCGGCCAGATCGCAGGCGATGCGCCCGATGGTGGGGTGATCGAGCGTGAGCGGCTCGACGATGGCGTCGCGCGTGGCGTGCTCGGTGGGCGAGACGACCGCGCGGGCGCGCCCGAGCATTGCGTTGAACAGGCTGGTCTTGCCCGCGTTGGGTGCGCCGGCCAGGACCACCAATGGGCGCGCGGAGGCGTTCTCTCGACCACGGCGGCCCTGGAGTTCGGCGTCGAGCGTGTCGAGCATGGTGGCCAGCCGGCTGCGCAGGTCGCCGGCGTTGATGGGCACGACGTGCTCTTCCTCGGCGAAGTCGGCGGCGGCCTCGACGAGCGCGAGGGCCGATGCGAGGTCGTCGACCAGGGTTGCGTAGCGCCGGCCGGACTGGCCGTTCAACAGCCGATGCGAGGCGTCGAGCTGCGCGTCGGTGACGGCGGCGATCGTGGCGGCCACGCCCTCGGCCTGGTGCAGTGTCAGACGGCCATTCAGGTATGCTCGGGCGCTAAACTCGCCGGCCTCGGCATGGCGGACATCGGGCAGCGCCAGCACAGCTCGCACGAGGGCGGCGATGAGCGTGGGTGAGCAGGGGGGCATGAGCTCCACGGTGTCCTCGCCCGTGTACGACGCCGGGCCGGGCAGGCGGACGGCCAGTGTGGGCAGTTCGCCGATGGGCAGGCGCAGGCGGATGGCACCGACGCCGCGCGTGCGGTCGATGGGCGTGGTCGCCAATGCATTGATGGCGTCGAAGGCGTGAACCCCCGATAGGCGCACCACGGCGCGCTGGCCGGGGGCCATGGGCGTGGCCGGCGCGACGATGGTCGAGCTCGTGTCCATCGGCAGGAGTTTAGGGGCGGCGGCCCTTGCGGCGGTTTTCGGTCTTCTTGCGTCGGGCGCCGAGCGCGCCGCTGGTTGGGCCCTTGACGGGGCCTTGCCCGCGGGCGGCCTGGATCATCTCCTGGCGTTGCTGGGCGCGCTCCATGAGGCGTTGCATGAAGGTCTTCTTGCCCGGGTTGCGCTGCTTGGGGGTCAGCAGGTCGTTCTTGTTGATGTGGGCGCGGATGTATCGCATCTCGATGATGCCCAGCACCGAGTTGGCGATGAAGTAGACGGCCAGGCCGCTGGGCGCGTTGTACATGAAGACGGGGAACATGATGACCATCATGACCTTAAACATCTTCTGCTGGGCCTGCTGCTCGGGCGTCATGGTGGCGCTGGGCGGCGGCATCATGTACTTCTGCTGGATGAAGAACACCACGCCCAGCACGAGCGGCAACAGGTTGATGGCGGTGATGAGCCCCATGAGGGGGATTTCAAAATGCACCGATGGCGGCAGGGGGATGGCGCTGTCGGGCTGGGCCAGGTCGGCCATGAAGGGCCAGCCGCCGATGTGCTGGAACACGCCGAAGAAGGCCGGCACGTGGCGCAGCTCGATGGCGAAGTAGAGCGAGGCGTACAGCGCGATCCAGACTGGCGTTTGCAGGAACATGGGCAGGCAGCCCAACATGCCCGCGGGGTTGATGCCTTCTTCGCGCCAGAGTTTGGCCATCTCGGCCTGCATGCGCTTGGGGTCGCTCTTGTACTTTTCCTGGATCTTCTTCTGCTTCGGGGCCATCTGCTGCATCTGATGGCTGAACCGCTGGACGCGGATCTGGCTCCACTTGGTGATGGGGTGGAGGATCGTTCGCACGATCAGCACCAGCACGATGATGGCCAGGGCCCAGTCGAACGTCAGATTGTCGTGGAGGAAGTTGAGCAACCACACCAGGTTGTCGGCCAGCCACGGGAACGTACACGGCGCGCATGGCCCGCCAAAGGTGTACTGCACGAGTTCGCGCAGCCTGACCGCGGTGGCCGAGGGGTTGGCCGAGATGAGCGAGCGATCGAGCGGGCCGCTGTAGATGCCCAGGGCGTGGGTTGCCCCTTGACCAGCGGGAACCGCGTACGCCGGGCTCGTCAGTTCCAGACCCAGGATGTAGTTCTCGGCGCTCGTCTTGGCGCCCGGGTCGAGCAGCACGCGCGAGACGCGCTCGACGGGCGTGAGCAGCGGCGCGACGCCCGGGGTTGGATCGCCGTCGGCCACGCCATGCACGGCCGCGCCGAAGTAGCGGTTGGTCAGCCCGGTCCAGGCCAGTTGCAGGCCGTCGTTCTGGGCGCGTTTGGTGGGCCAGATCTCCCGGGTGGCCGCGTACAGCCCGGTCTGTTTGTCGCGCGGGCCCGAGACGTTGGCAATGGTTTCCATGAAGTCGCCGCCCACCACGAAGTGGGGCGACCCGGGCTCGACATAGCCGAAGCGCACCCGGCGCTTGTCGCCGCCGTAGCCCTGGCTTTCCTGATACAACTGGGCGGGGCCGAAGGTGATCCAGCGGATGTCCATCGGCTGGCTCGTCAGGTTGGTCGCGGATTGGGTGAGGCTGAAGTCGTGGGCGGTGCCGTCGGCCTGGTAGTGGCGCTCGAGGCGGGCAACGGGCGTGCCGTCGGCGTCGGCGATGGTGGCCTGGAAGCGGCCCGGCTCGACCTGGGCCCACGCGGGCTTGGCATCGCCTTCGGTATCGAGTGCGGTGTACACGGGCACGCGCGTGCCGTTGATCTCGACGGCCACGGCGGCGAAGGGCACGATGCGGATGTTGCCGCCGGTGGCGGTGGGCAGCACCCACTCCTGCTGCACTGGCACGGGGTCGGCCGACCCGAGGCGACGCTTGTAGCCGGCAAGCTCGATGCGTTCGATGCCCGCGCCGCGAAGGGAGAAGGTCAGCTCGAGGGCGTGGGTGTTGGGGTCGACGCCGCCGATGCGGGAGTAGGTCCAGGCCGCCGGGTCGCCTTCGAGGGGCAGGACGCGGTAAGAAGGTGTGTCGGCGGACTCAGGCTTGGGAGCCGGATCGATGGCGGCCACGGGCCGCTCGGGCGGTCGGGGCGGAGGGGCGGGCGGCTGCTGGACGGGTGCGGCGGCTGCCTGTTCGGGCAGCCTTTGCTCGGGCGTGGTTTGGAGCTGACTGGCCGGCGGATTTGCCGGTTGGTTGCCGCTTTGGTTGGCGTTCCTGGCGCTCTGGAGCGCGGGCAGGGCGATGAGCAGCCCCAGGATGATGAGGACGGCCAACGGGATGAAGATACGAGCGAGGCTCTTGGTGGGTGCTGCCATGGGTTCTTACTGCCCGCCGAAGAGGCGATCGCCTAGCCAGTCGTCCAGGGTGGCGATGGCCTTGATCTTGTTGGCGGTGTCCTGGATGTCGTACTCGACGCGGTGGAACTCGACGCGGTCTTCGTGGAGCATGGCGTAGCAGGCCCTTGGGTCGCCGTCGCGTGGCTGGCCGACCGAGCCGACGTTGATCACGACCTTCTCGCCTTCACGGAGTTTGAATCCCGAATCGCCCAGCTCGTCGGGAGGGTAAAAATCGGGCTCGTCGGTGAAGACGCCCGGCACATGGGTGTGGCCCACGACGCAGGCACCCTCGAACCGCTCGAAGATGGACTCGATCTTCTCGGGGGCGTCGCGCACGTCCTTATCGAAGATGTACTCGTTGATGGGGCGACGCGGCGAGCCGTGGACGGCCAGCAGCGGAACCTTGAGCGGCGACTGGGCGTCGGCCACGCGGACGCGCAGGCGGCCCAGGAAGTTGTACCGCTCGGTGCGCTTGGCCTCGTCGGGCTCGGCGTCGAACTGCTCGCGGGTCCAATAGGCCGAGGCGGCGGCCATGGGGTTGAAGTTGGTTGGCTCGTAGAGGACGGCGAAGTCGTGGTTGCCCATGAGTGACCAGGCGCATCGTTCTCGGACCAAGTCAACGCAGGCCAGGGGCTCGGGGCCATAGCCCACGATGTCGCCCAGGCAGACGATGCGGTCGACGCCCTTGCTCTCGATGTCGGCGAGCACCGCCTTCAGGGCGGTGGCGTTCCCATGCATGTCGCTGATCACGGCGGTCGGCAATGAACAAACCCTCCGCGGGCGAGCCCGCTGGCTTCTGGCCCCTTGCGATCCCCGCCGGGACGGCAGTGGGCGGGAGTGTACGGAAGCGATGGGCCCAAGGCCATCGGGCGGTGATGGGGGTTGGAGCGCCCTGATCTGGGTATCCGCGTGTGGTGTCTGCCAGAACGGCGGTGTATTGGGAACAGGATGCCCCCCCTTCCAGCCGATATGGGCCTCGGACGGGGTGCTTGGCGGTCCGGGGCTCGGCCTCGGGTTGCCGGTGCCGGTGGGGCCGATGGCCCGCCGGTTGCAGCCTTGCCGCCAGCGGGCCGATGACAGGCCCGGATGGATGCCCCTCCACCGACCTCCGGGCTTGGGCCCGGTACGTTGGTGGATTCCAGGACTCGGGTCGGCCCTAGCGTCGGCTTCTAGAGAGGAGAAGGACCGCCCATGCCCGCATCGGCCGTTTCTTACCAACGAACGCGTGAGATGACCATCGACGAGCTCTTGCTCGAGAACCGGGTGGTGTTCCTGATCGGGGAGATCAACTTCGCCTCGGCCGCCCGGGTGATGATGCAGATGCTCTACCTCGAGGACCAGAAGCGAGGCCAGCAGATCAACTTCTACATCAACAGCCCCGGCGGGGCCGTGGATGACACGCTGGCCATCTATGACACCATGCAGTTCCTGTCGAGCCCGGTGGCCACATACTGCATCGGGCGGGCCTACTCGGGCGGCGCGGTGCTGCTGACCGCGGGCGTCAAGGGCAAGCGGTACATCCTGCCGCACGCCAAGGTAATGATCCACCAGCCGTACGGCGGCATCACGGGCCAGGCCGAGGACATCCGCCTGCAAGCCGAGCAGATCATCAAGAGCAAGCGGGCCCTGAACGAGATTCTGGCCAACCACACGGGCCAGGACGCCGACACCATCCAGCGTGACAGCGAGCGTGACCGTTACTTCAGCGCCGAAGAGGCCAAGGCCTACGGCATCGTGGACGAGGTGCTCCAGCACACGAAGAAGGGCGGCGGCTAAGCCGGCCATCGTTGGAGCCCACTTCACTTCCCGCGTCGAAGACCACCCCAAGCCGGAGACACCCGCCCATGAGCGTTGAATCGAACTACCTGGTGCCCATCGTCATCGAGAAGACCGGCCGCGGCGAGCGGTCGTACGACATCTACTCGCGCCTGCTCAAGGACAGGATCATCTTCCTGGGCGGGCCGGTGATGGACGACATGGCCAACCTGATCGTGGCCCAGTTGCTGTTCCTGGCCAACGAAGACCCCGAGAGCGACGTGCATCTGTACGTCAACTCGCCGGGCGGCTCGGTGACCAGCGGCCTGGGCATTATCGACACCATGAACTTCATCCAGCCCCAGATCAGCACATACATCATCGGGCAGGCGTCGAGCATGGGCTCGGTCATCGCCGCGTGTGGGGCCAAGGGCAAGCGGTTCTGCCTTCGCAACAGCCGAAACCTGATGCACCAACCGCTGATCGGCGGCATCATGGAAGGTCAGGCGACGGACCTGGAGATCGAGGCCAAGGAGATCATCCGCCTGCGCGAGCGGTTGTACCAGATCTACGCCGAGGCGACCGGCCAGAAGCCCGAGAAGATCGAGCGCGACTGCGATCGCAACCTGTGGCTGGACGACCAGGAGATGCTCAAGTACGGGCTGGTCGACAAGGTGCTCGAGAACATGCCCCGAGCCATCGCCCACGAGAAGGACGACGAGTAGGCGCAAAAGACAGCCCCGACGCCACGCATGACCGTGATCGTCGGGGTATGGGAGAGGAGCCGACCCCTTGGCCTCCTCTCCAAGCACCACGTTATTCAAACCCCGAGCCCCGCTCCTTGGTTGCGGACGGCTCGGGGTTTTGTGTTAGCGGCTGCGCGGGGTGGTAGTTGTGCCGGTACGCTCGTTGCGCTCGTCCTCGTCGAACATGCGATCGACCTGCGACCGGGTGCTGCTGTCGGCCTTGGTGTAGGTGGCCTTGTAGATCACGTTGGGGGCGAGGGTCGCTTGGCTACCCATGCGATCCCGTGATTGATTGGCGTCACGATCCTGGCGTGGATTGTTATTGTCACGATCCTGGCCCTGACGCTGGGCGGGCTGGCCGCCGAGTTCCGTACCGCTTCCGTCGCGGCCCTGGTTCTGGCTGCCGACCGAGGCGGATCCTTGATATGCAGTGACGGTGTACCCATCGTTGCCATCCATCTGGAGCACGACGCTCATGCCGCCGGTGGCACCGCTGGCGGTTGTCGAGCGGGTGTCGGTCATGCCGCGACCGGTTGTCGTCATGCCAGCGCGCTGGTCGGCACTCTTGAAGATGATCTGCCGGTTGGATTGGTCGTACTTGCCGGTGAAGTAGTGGATGGAGCCGCTCTGGCCGGTCATGAGGGCGAGGTTGTACTCGCCCGAGTTCTGGTCGTAACCCAGGAAGGACACGCTGCGCATGCTGCTGTTGTCCATTTGGGTCATGGTCGTGGTCGTCGCGCGATCACGTTGCTGCTGATTGTCCCGCTGCTGCTGGTTGTCACGCTGCAGGCCGTCGCGTTGGGTGGTGGGATCGGCGTCTTGGCCCTGGCGATTGGGATTCTGCCTGTCGGTCTCGGGCGTCGTGGTGCGCGTCGAGCCCATGTCGGTGCCGAAGATGACCGTGGTCCTCAGGATGTTGCCGCCCAGGATGGTGTTCGACCTGGCCATGCCGTCGGCGCTGCCCATTTGGCCGGTGGTCTGCGTGCGATCGGTGCGGTCGGTCGTGTCGTCCAGCTCGTTCTGATTGCGATCCGGGGTTTGCCTGTCGGTCTGGCCCTGACGGTCGCCTGCGGGATTCGTGCGATCGTTGTCCTCCACACCGTCCTGCCCACCCTGCCGCGGGGTGGCGGGCTGATTGCCAGTCCCCGGACGACCGGTGTCGCCGCTGGGCTGGCCGCGCATCGCATCCCACTGGGTGCGGTTGACTTGGACCTGGACGTTCCAGATGCCTTCGAGAGAGGTCAGGATGTTGCTAGCGGTGGACGCCTGGTCTCCCTGCCGGGCGGCGCTGCTCGCGGCTTCGAGCCGGTCGCGGCGATCCCGATCCGTACCGGTCCCGCTCTGGGCAAGGGCCGGAGCGCCCAAAAGGGTCATGGCGAGTCCGCTGATGACGACGAGTTGCTTGGCTTGCATGGTGATGCTCCAGTTGTCGGGCGGCCGCCGATCAGGGCGGCTCGGGCCGTTGGTCTTGACGCAGACGGCGAAGTAGCCGTCGATGTCATAACTTTCCCCGTCCAGCATGGAGCCCCGCTGAACGGGCGGTGATATTGGATTTATTTTGTATGTTGGTGCCGACAAACCGCCGCGAGAGCACGCTATGCCCTGTTGTCGCCGATGATGCGGGCCTCGAGATGTTCGAGTTCGGCGGCGAAGGCCGGGTCGGCGTCACGCATCTGGGCGATCTTGCCCGCGCCGTGCATGACGGTGGTGTGGTCACGCCCGCCCAGGTACCCGCCGATCTCTTCGAGCGAGTGGCGGGTGTGCTTGCGAGCCAGGTACATCACCACCTGGCGTGGCCGGGCGATGGAGCGGGTCTTCTTCTTGGCCTGGAGGTCGGCCAGTTTGACGCCGTAGAAGCCGATAGCCGCGTCGAGAACCGCCTGCATGGTGGCGCTGGCAGGGGCGTCGAGTTTCTGCGGGGCGATGATGGTCTCGCGGGCCAGGGCCAGATCGACCTCGCGCTGATCGATCGAGGCGCGAATCTGGAGGTTGGTGATGGCCCCCTCGAGCTCGCGGATGTTCGCGTCGATGCACGCGGCCACATGCTCGGCCACGCCCTCGCCCAGGGTCAGCCCGCGAAGGCGGGCCTTGGTGCGCACGATGGCGATGCGGGTCTCGTAGTCGGGGGCTTCGACGGTGGCGACCAGACCCCACTTGAACCGGCTGACCAGGCGGTCTTCGAGGTCGGGGATGTCTTCGGGGGCGGCGTCGGAACTGAGCACGATCTGGCGGTTGGTCTGGTACAACGCGTTGAAGGTGTGGAAGAACTCTTCCTGCGTGCGATCGCGCTTGGCCAGGAAGTGGACGTCGTCGATTACCAGCATGTTCACCTGGCGGAACTCGTGGCGAAAGTCGCTCATGCGGCCGGCCTGGACAGAGTCCATGAACTGGCTGGTGAACTCGTCGCACGAGACGTACTCGATGGTCCAGTCGGGGTGCTGAGCCTTGATGCGGATGCAGATCGCCTGGAGCAGGTGGGTTTTGCCCAACCCCACGTCGCCGTGGATAAACAACGGGTTGTACCGGCGGCCGGGCTCTTCGGCGACCGACTGGGCGGCGGCGTGGGCCAGCCGGTTGCCCGGGCCGATGATGAAGTTCTCGAAGGTATTGTCGGCGTTGATGGTCAACTGGCGGGCGGCCCGCGGCGGCTGGGGCCCCTGCCCATGCGGCCCGACGAAGCGGACATTCACGAACTGGCCCGCGGCCATCCGGGCGGCGTCGGTAAAGGCCCGGCCGCAGTCACGTTCGGCGTGGTCGCGTCGAACATCGGTTGGGCACTGGACGGTGAGCAGACCGGAGTCGAGCGACACGGGCTCCAACTCCTCGAACCAGGTCCGCACGAGCGTGGGGTGCTCGGCCCGCACGGTGACCATGGCCCGGGCCCACAGGTCGGCGGCCTCCCGG
Source organism: uncultured Phycisphaera sp. (assembly GCA_964352795.1). Classification (GTDB taxonomy): domain Bacteria; phylum Planctomycetota; class Phycisphaerae; order Phycisphaerales; family UBA1924; genus JAHCJI01. Next base: position 1,327 of record CAYGTM010000006.1, on the reverse strand, counting down.
CGGCTCGTCGCGGTGCCGCGGTCTTCCGGCGTGCTCTCGCCCTTGTTGCCCGTCGAAACAAAGCCCATGCCCAGACCCCCTGCCCTGCCCTGCCCGCGTGGGTTTCGAGTTCGGCGGCGGGCGTGGGATACCCCACCGCTTCCGTCGGCTTGCGAAAGCCTCGACGGTGGCGGGTGTCCCATTCCAGCCGCTCGAACAGACGCGGGGATCAAGATACCACAACTGCCCCACGGTGTCAACCTTCGGGGCGATGGGCTTCACACAAACGGGCCTGGCGCGTGCGTCAGGCGTCTTCGTCGGCTTGCTGAGAATCGCTTGCCTGATCGTTCTGCGACTGGGAAACCAGGCGTTCGTAGTCCTGACGGTTGGCCCGGTGGTCCATCAGCACGCGCACGCGGGCGAGTTGTTCTGGGCTCAATCGCTCTTCGAGGGCCTGGCGGACATCACCCAGTTGCGTGCGGCGCGAGATGTGTCCGAGGATCAGGGTCTGGCATTCGAGCAGCGGCAGCCATTGGGCGATGTCGTCCACATGCATGTGCATGCCGATGCGTGAACGCTTGTGGTGGCCCTTCTCGAAGAACGTGCATTCGGCGATGACCACGCGGGCTGCCCGGATGTCGGACCTCAGCAGGTGGGCGCCGGGCAGGGTGTCTCCGGTGTAGGCCACCAGGGGCACCTCGAAGCTGCGGGTGATCTCCTCGCCCCGCTTCTTGAGCTCGACGAGCTTTTCCTGGGGCAGGCCCACGAACTCTTCCTTGAGCTTGGTGCGCTGCTCGCAGATGACGTAGCCCATCGAGGGGGCCGTGTGCTCGGTGTGGAAGCCTCGCAGGAAGTGGTTGGGCTTGAGCGGGTGGCTCTGGCCGTCTTCGAGGGGGAACAACTCGTAGGGCGTGCGCTGGCGTTCGAGGCCCACATAGCCCTCGAGCATCTGGCGGACGTCGTGCTCGATGCGGGTGTCGCAGACGATGGCCCCCGGGCCCATGCCCTGGAACTGCCGCTGGCTGAGGTAGTACGCCAGGCCGCCCACATGGTCCATGTGCCCGTGGCTGAGGGCGCAGATGGGGCTGGCCAGCATGGGCCGGGGGCAGGCACCCATGTCAAAGGTCACGTCGAGCTCGGGCACCTGGATCGCGGTGGCCTCGCCGGCGATGGAGATGCCCTGGATGCGGTAGGGCGGCGAGTAAATGAAACCCAGCGAGGGCTCACGCGGCGGGGGCTTGGGGAGCATGGGAGTGGGGAACCTCGGCCCGGCTGGGAACGGGCGGGAAAGGCGCTCGGGCGGCCGGTGGGCCGTCGGGCGCGGGTTTTTCGGGGCAATGGTCGAGCG
>CAYGTM010000005.1:17914-18471 GCA_964352795.1 uncultured Phycisphaera sp. | reverse complement strand
TCGCAGAGGCAACTCGATGTTTTCGGCGAGCGTCAGATGTGGTATGAGCAGACACGATTGGAGCACGAAGGCCACATGCCGGCGACGGGTTTCGGCGAGCGCGGCGGGCGAGGACCAACGGACTTGGGAACCGGCAATGGCGTATCGGCCACTATCCGGGGCGTCGAGGCACCCAAGGATTCGCAGGAGGGTCGACTTCCCGCTGCCCGAAGGCCCGACGACGGCGATCCGCTGCCCCGATTCGACACGAACACTGACATCGCGCAGGGCCTGGGCGGCGGTCATTCCCGGACGCACCGGAGGGTACATGCGAGAGAGGTTCGTGGCTTCGACGGTTGGTGAACCCACGTTAGTTTTCATCCCGCCGCGATGGATCGACAAGGGCAACGCGCTCACCGACATCGAGCCCTTGGGCAATAGCGGCATCGAAGTCGCCCAGCGCGTGGATCCGCACTGGCCGGCGTTCGTATTCGCCCGATTCGAGCCGAACGTAGCAGAACGCATCACCGTCGGCCTCGAAAACCGCCTGCCTGGGTACAAGCGGCAGCGGTACCTCA
>CAYGTM010000005.1:6862-17904 GCA_964352795.1 uncultured Phycisphaera sp. | reverse complement strand
CCTCATCGTGCCGACCGATGACGGCGCGGGCGGTCATGCCGGGGCGCAAACGATCGTCTGTCGCTTCGATCGCCAGTGTGACGGCAAAGGTGCGACCAGCATGGGGTGCGTCTTCATCTCGCGGGCTGGCCAGCACGCCGATGCTGGAGACAGTCGCGTCAAGTCGTACTGCTGGAAAGGCATCGATGCCCACCTGGGCAAGCGTTCCCGGTGCCAGTTTGTGCAGATCGACCTCGCGCACGCGAGATCGCATGATCATCGTGCCCAGATCGGGTAAGTGGAGAAGCGGCTGGCCCTGGAACACGCGATCGCCCACGCGAGGGGCGCGGCGTTCACCTCCGCGGTATTCCACCGCGTGCACGACCATGCCCGGCATGGTGGCGCGAATGCTGGCACGTTCAAGATCGCCACGGGCTTGGGCTGCGTCGCGTTCGGCCCGTTGCCTGGCGGTGTGTGCTGCGGCGGCTTCGTCGCGCATCCTCGCCTGGATCGCTTCGGCCATGCGTTGCGTTTCCGCCAGAGCCGCCCTGGCGCGCGCGACCCGGACCTGCGCCTTGCGATCCAGCGCCGGGAGCACCATGTCTCGATATTGATCGAGGGCCCGGGCTGCGGCGTCGGCTTCCCACCGCGCCTGCTCGGCCTCGGCCCGCGTTCGACGGACCTCGGGCTCACTCAGCGCGCCGCGATCGATGAGCGTCGAAAGATCTTCCAGAAAAGACGAGAAGCGATCGGACTCACGTTGGGCAATAGAAAGCTCGCGCTGGAGCCGGCCAACTTCTTCGGGCCCAGTGCCGCGAAGAAGCAGATTGTGTTCAAGTTCGGCCAACTCGGACTCGAGGTGAGCATTCTCGATCGCTTGCTCGGCCTGCTGACGCTCCAGTGTGGTGGCGTGAGCGCGAGCGCGATCATCCGCCTCGCGTTGGCGGAGGAGGTCTTCGAGTTCTCGCGCGCGGGCCTCGAACGGCGCGGGATCAAGCACGGCCAGCATGTCGCCTGGCTCGACCGATTTTCCTTCATCGATCATCCAGATCAGCACGCCACGATCGCCAGCGATGGTCGATGCGATGGTCATCGCGGCACCGGCGTCGAGTTCGCCACGAAGATGCAGCACGGATTCGAGCCGGCCTGAACGCACCAGGGCCGTAGGCGTGTCGTCGCGAGGCGGCGGGCCATCGAAAGCCAGCAGGGCCAACAACCCCACCACCATCGCGAGCACCGCGAGCGTGCCGGCCAGACGCTTCATCCTTCGTTCCTCGTATCGGCGTACTCGATCAGCGTGCCCAGCACCGCGCGAAGCCGGAACTGACCCGTGATGTACTCGATCACCACCGAGAGGATCGCGCGTTCGGCCTGTTCTACCGCGCTCTCGGCGGCCACGACGTCGAGGTTACTTGCCAAACCATGCCGAAAACGCAATATTGCGACCTCGAGCGCGTCGGCCGCGCGTCGGCGGGATTCGTGGGCGCGCACCATGCGGTCCTCGGCCGAGGCCAGCGATCGTACCTGGCGGCGCGCCTGGAGTTCGATATCGCGGCGGAGCATGGCCACCGAACGCATCGCCTGATCGATCACCAGGCCGCTCTGGGTCACCGCGTTGCGACGATCAACGGGAGAGAGGTCAAAACTTGTTGAGATGTTGACGCTGACTGTATCGCGGTCGAGATTCCAACTCTCGTCAAGACTGGCATCCTGGCCGAACAGGAAATAGTTCAGCCCAAGATTGACATCGGGGAGGAGGCCATCACGAGCGATGCGTTGCTGCCGATACGACTCGGCGAGCGCGTCCTTGGCCTGGGCGAGTTCGACGCGGCGGGTCACGGCGGTCTGCACCGCCGAGTTCTCATCGACCTCGTAGAGCGAGAACTCGAGCGGAGCTTCAACCCATACATCGGCACCCAGCGGGTACTCCAGTTGCACCAACAGCTCTTCTCGAGCCGACCGGAGTGCTTCCTCGGCACGTCGCACCTGTTCGAGCGCCTCGGCCCGTGCGTTCCGCGCGCGAAAGACGTCGGCACCCTCGATCAGACCCAACTCGTCGCGCAACTCGGTCACGCGAACGAGTTCATCGAGCCGCTCGAGCGATGACTGTGACAGATCCAACTGTTGTCGCGCGTCGATCAGGCCATAAATCGCGGAAACGGCGGCGAGCACCGCGCGGACCTGCGACAACCGCATGGCTCGCGCGGCCGATCGTTGGCCGTACTCGGCCGACGCGATGCCACCACGCACGACGCTGGGGCTCGCGCCTCGCAGCAGCGGCTGGCTGAGCGAGGCATCGAAACCAGAGCGGAAGAACCCCTGCCCGAAATCGCTACGCGGACCGACGCGGACCACGCCGCCGATGGGCGTGCGCTGCTCGAAGGTCAGCCCGACGGAGGCCTGCTCGTCGGTGGTCAGGTCGGTGCCGGCCGACAGCCCGACACGGCCCCTGGGTATAACACGGACGCGGAAGCGGTCGACCGCGCTCTCATATTGCAGGTCGGCCGAGACGACTCGCTCGCGGGCTTCGACCACGGAAGTATGCACCTCGATGGCGCGAGCCAGCGCCTCGCCGAGCGTGAGGCGGATCGGCCCGTCGATCGATGCGCCAGCGGCTGCCTGAACCATGTTCGCCGAGGGCGCGGTCGTCTCAGACGACGACGCGAGAACCGCCGGTGTCCACGGCTGCCGATCCGCGAGCGGGCCACGTGCGCAGCCACTGAGCGAAAGCAAGAACGCGACCACCGCCGGGATGAGGCTACTCGAACGTAACACTGCCCACGGCCCGCCGCTCGCCGGGCGTGCCCAGAGTGCCGGTAAACTGTTGGGCCTGCACGCCTCGCACATAGACGGTCACGGTATACCTGGCGTCGGGCTCGGGAATGAGGCCGCACGCCCCGGTGTATTGCACCGAAACCATATAGGCACCGCTGGGTGCCGTCCCGGTGGGCCAGAAGGCTCGCTCGGGCCCGCCGCCGTTGTCGTCGGGAATGGTGGTACACGCGCCATCCTCGTCGCGGTCGATCTCGCCACCCTGGGGCGTCGGCCCGAGCGCGAATCCCTCGCGGGTGGTGGAGAGGATCTGGCCGAGCGGATCCTGCACGATCAGGTCCAAGTCGGGCCCGGCCGACATCGCGCTCTCCTCGAACCCCCAGGTGAGCACGACGGTGAAGTCGCCGATCGGCCCGGGGTCGGCCCCCTGCCCGCCAAAGGCATCCGAGTTTCCACCGCCGCCGCCCCCACCACTGCCGGCGATGGCGATGGCGGTCACGCCCACGATGGCGACGGCGCCGGCGACGTACCACCAGGGGGAGAGGGAGTCGTCCTTGTCGGAACCTTCTGGCTTACCAGTCGGTTGCGTGTCGTCGTCAGACGGCTGTTCTGGTGTGTCTGGATTTTCCGCGTTAGATTTTCCTTCTATCGCTCCGTCATGTTCCTCGCCATCCGGTTCAGATGTGGGATCAGGTTGCTGTCCGTGTTGGCCTTGGATCGTATTAGACTGTCCAATCTGCAATTGGTGATTCGACGCGGCAGGGAACCATACAACGCCCGCAAACCGATCTTGCTGGCCTCCACTCAAGACTGCAGTATGCACACAACCGCTGGTTGCAAGGCCGGCGCTGATCGCAAGGACGAGTATCTTACGGGCCGCAGAGTTCATCACGGTATTCTTTCCTACTCTTGCACAAAACGGTACTGTAAATCTTGCTCGAATATAAGACACGACATAACTATAGTTTTCAATAACTATGCATGACTTATCTTTGAAAATACATCAAGGACGACATCATCGCTCCACATACCTGGCTCGGACTCGATGAGCCAATAGCGTACATTCCTTGCTCTCTTCGGGCAATTATCTTGAACTATCTGGATCATCGTGGCGAGTTGGTCTCCGATCAATGGTAGGTTTGTTTCGGTGATCGCACGATTCTGAAACGCGGATTTGATGGCTGCCACGCTGTCGTTCATGTATGCAGGCGCACTTGCGATTATTGAGATGTCATGCTTTGCAAGCGAGCCACAAAACGGGCATGCATCGAGCACGGCATCCCAGATTTCAACAGGCTTACGGGCACCCACAACCTGCTCCATCATACGGACCTGTGATAGACGAGTAAATGCTATCGCCAGCCTCTGCGCCGAAGATCCCGCCAGCGATGCTACCAACCAGACCACCGATCCCCGCGCCGATCAAGGCACCCAAAGGTGTAAAGAACGCACCGACAGCAGCGCCACCCTTGGCTCCAGCGGCACCAAACGCAAGTGCACCAGTCCATGAACCGCTCTCTTGCGCGATTATTCGAGGACGTGCATCGGAGTCGGCTGCATAGATGCGGTAGGCCGACACCCCCGCCGCAGTTGCGACGGATGCCCTTCCAACGCCTCCCAAGACACTAGCGCCACGATTCACCCCCGGATTGGACCTGCTTGCAGTTCCCCCAACGCGTGAAGCTTCAGCGCTGCTAGGACGAACGTGCTCAGCGAATCGCCTACCGAACTCTGAGGATCGGGCACGAGCCTCCATCTTGAGTTGTGTACGTCCGGCACTGTCGGTTGGGTCGAGCTTGGCTACTTCACGAGCATACCAGTCTCGAACCGCACCATCGTTTGCAAGTGATGAACCAGCACCGATAGCGGCACCCTTCGCCCCGTCGACGTAAGGATTTGAATCCGGGCAACGCCCATAAGGATCAATGAAGAGCGTCGGCGAGCCGAGAACGTACCTAAAAAGGTTTGCGTCTCCAGCAAGGAATGACAGCGGATCCTGCCCCACAAACCGCCCAACCTCCACGTCGTAATACCGCGCCCGGTAATACATCAGCCCCGTCTCCCCATCCAACTCGCGCCCCGTAAATGCGTAGTCGGTGCGCATCGTGCCCTGCGTGGCCGTCACGGCGCCGTAGGCGTCGTAGGTGCGGCGGGCGATGGTGCCGTCGGTGGCGGCCTCGGCGTGGATGGTGCCCAGGTGGTCGGTCAGCAGCGAGAGGGTCAGGCCTTGGCCGACGATCTCGACCAGCAGCGGCATGTCGATGCCCGGGCCGTGCAGCACGCGCTGCGAAAGCGCTGGGGCAGCCGAGCCATCGGGGCCATCGGCGTCCTCGAAGCGGAGCACGATGTCCTCGGCGTCGTAGACGAAGCCGGTTGAGGTGGACGTGCCGGCCGCGCCACCGGCGAACGGCGTGACGGTCTTGAGGATGCGGCGGTCGGCCGTGTCGTAGGCATACTCGGCCACCTGCTGGGGCTGCCCGCCGCTGTTGGCGTCGGTCACGCGCGTCAAGCGGTTGCGATGGTCCCACTCAAAGGTCCGCGTCGAGGCGTCGGCCTTCGACGTGCGGAGGATCAGGTTGCCCTCCAGGTCGTACTCGTAGGTGTGGGTGTCGTCTTCAACGAGCCGATTGTGGACATCGGTGATATAGGTCGCCGAGCGATGACTCGAAAGGCGATTGCCGTTCAGGTCGTAGTCGTACGCCTCGCTCGTGCGGCCGGCATCGCTATACACGGTGCCGGTAAGTTGGTTGGTCGCGTCGTACTGGTAGTCGATCGTTTCAACGCCGTCGGCGATGCTGGTGATGCGGCTGGCCAGGTCGTAGGTATACGCGAAACGTTCGGCAACGGTGGCGTCGGCCAGGGTGTGCTCGATGCTCGTCACGCGGTTCACCGTGTCGTACATGAAGGCAGAGGTGGTCAGCAACGCGGTGCCCGCTGCGTTGGAATGGCGATCGAGCCCGGTGATCTGTCCCAGTTCGTTGTACACGATATCGACGTGCTTGCCGGTCACCGCGATCGCCGCGGAGCCCGAACGCTGGGTGATCCCCGTCGTGCGGTTGAGGGCATCGTGCTCGTACGTCGTGATGGCACCGACCGGGCCGTCAATGCGCTCGCGCATGGTCAGGCGGTTGCCCACGGCGTCGTAGGTGTATTCGAGCGTGACCGGGGGGACACCGACCGTCCCGGAGGTATCGACCGATGCGACGCGGTAGCGGTCGTCGTAGGTCATCGCCAGCGAGCTTGCGGGGTCGGTGGCAGTCAGCAGATTGCTCGCGTTGTCGTAAGTGTAGAGAATCTCGTAGATGTCGCTCGTGGTGCCGGGCTCGGGTAGCCACTGCTCGGCCACCACGCGGTCGCGTTGGTCGTAGAGATAGTCGATGCGACGACCGTTGCGGTCGAAGGTGGCGACGAGGTTGTCGGCCTGGTCGTACAGATAGCTCTTGCCCGGTGAGCGGTTGAAGCCAACGGAATACTCGGTGCTCGCCTGGCTGATGGAGAAGAAGCCAAACTGGTCGCCGGTGAGCGGAGAGGTATCGGTGAAGTTGATACGCTGGATCAGTTCGCCGTCTTCTTCGGCTCGGATGATGATGTCGAAGGTGCCGCTGCTGCGATAGACCAGCTCGAAGACATAGCTGACGTTGTTATCCCAGCCGGTCTCGGCGCCAATGTTCTCGAAGAGCACCTCGACGTTCGCACTGTCCTCGCCATCATACAACTGATTGTACATCGATCCGCTGGAAACCTCACCAGCGTTGGTGACTTTGAGGAGCTTGACCCCCTCCTCGCCCGAGCCTTGTTGCCCGCCCTTCCAGTGGAGCAGGTAGTAGCTGTCGGGCACATCGGCGATCGTCGTTGTCATGCCGAAGACGAAGCCGATGAAATCGTTGTCGCCACCGAACACGCCGCCGGTGATGGCGACCTGGGCGTCGATGATCGACTCGTTGGAGATGAAGAAGCCGGGCACTTCGAGGTTGTCGAGCGTGCGAACCACGTCGCTGTCATCGCCTGTCACTTCCCATCGCGTCGGGTTGCCACCCGCGTGCGCCAGCTCGCGCCACTGGGTCAAATCAACGACGACCTCCTCGGCCTCGCCCACGCCGTCCTGCACCTCGCTGACGAGTCGATTCCGGCTGTCATAGAAGAATCGGGTCACGTTGCCGATGGGATCGGTGACGCGGACCAGATTGTCGGCTCGGTCGTAGCGATACTCGGTCACGCCGCCGCGGGCATCGGTTGACGTGTCCAGGCGATTGCGGGCGTCGTAGGCGTATGTCGTGACTTGGCCCACGGCGTCGGTGGTGCTCGCCAGATTCCCAGCCTGGTCATAGGTGTACGCCATCACCCCACCGTCGGCGGCAATGCTGCGGGTGACGCGGCCGAGTTCGTCGAACTCGTTGGCCGTCACGTTGCCGCGGGCGTCGGTGGTGCGGATCGCGTTGCCCGCTTGGTCATACTCGTAAGTCCATACGTTGCCCAGCGCATCGGTCACCGAGAGCAGGCGATCCAGCGCGTCGTAGGCATACGAAGTCGTGTTCCCGTTGGCATCGGTTCGCGTGGCCACGTTGCCCGCAGAGTCGTAGGTCATCGTCGTGATGGCCTCGACCGGCGTGCCCTCGGCCTCGGTGATGCGGATCATGCGGCCGACTGGGTTATACTGGTATCGAGTGAGAGTTCCCAACTCGTCGATCGAAGTCAGCATCTGCCCCGCGGCATTATATGTGAACACCATCGTCGTGCCATCGGGATGGGTCATCGACAGCATGTCACCCGAGTCGGAGTCGATCTCGTAGAGCGTCTCGCGGCCAAGCTCATCGATCATGCGCGTGACACGGCTGAACGTGGGGTCGTACTCGTAGGTGGCCGACCCGATAGGGTCGGTCGATCCGGTCATGTTCCCCAACGCGTCGTAGGCGAAGGCCGACAAGAACCCGCGCGGGTCACGGTTCATCGTGACCAGGTTGGTCGTTTCGTCGCGCTCGCGCTGCGAAAGCGGGCCCGCCTGATCGACGCCCGAGACGAGTTGCCCACGCCGATCGAGTTCGCGGATGGTCGTGTTGCCGTTGGGATCGACAAACACGGCCTGAGCGTCGTCACGCACGAGCGCGGCGGGGGCGTTGTCAAGATCGGTGGTCAAACGCGCGGGCGAGAGGCCGACCACTTGGGCCGGACGCACCAACGCCACGGTGCCATCCTTGCGGATCGCTTCTTGCACCCGGCCGGCGAAGTCGTATCGCACCGATTCGGCGAACCCTCGCTTGTCGATCTCCCCGATCATGCGGTGCGAGGCGTCGTAACTGAACGTACGCGACGAGCCATCGGGATCCGTGATCGACGCCAAATCTCCCCGGGCGTTATACGCCAGCGTGGTGACGCGACCGGCGGGATCGGTGATGGTCGAAACCTTGCCGTTGGCTCCGTAGACAAAGGCCGTTTCGAGGTTCACCGGATCGATGATGCGTTCGATGAGACCTTGGGCGTTATAGATGTGGCGGGTCGCATTGCCGTTGCGATCCTCGACGCGCACGAGGCGATCACCGGTGTCGAAGGTAGCGACCGTGCCGTTCTTGAAAGTTCGCACGAACAGGCCGCTGCCGTCCACGGTCAAGGTCGAGAAGTCGCCCGATGGCGAGGTGTACACGCCATCGCCCGCGTCCTCGAATCGCAACTGCGAGCCGTCGCCGTCGACCAACAGTACCGAGCCGTCGGGGTTGCGGATGATGCGTTGCAGGCCCGCGATGCTCCAGCCCGAACCGAACGCGCTGTCGATCTCGTTGACGACAACGAACGAGCCTTGTACGTTGGACATGCTGCCGGTCAACTGGCGGGAACCATCGTCGCGCAGGCTGTCGCGCAACAAGCCGGTCATCACGGTATATTGGTATGTGCCCGTGGGCTGGGATCGCAAGTCGGTCTGGAGGGCGGCCTTGACGGTGCCGCCATCGACCGGCAGGGTCCAGACATGCAACTGCGCGTCGATGCCCAGGGGGTTGCCGTCCAGGCCGGCCAACTCCTGGGAGAACGCGCCACGCTCCACGCGCAGATTGGCCACGATCAGGTCGTCGCTCTGGGGGCGAACGTTATCGAAACCGAAGTGAACGATGGGACGCGGATCGGCGCGGAAGGTGTCGTACCGCAGCGTGAGCGATCGCTCTATGCCTTGGGATTGATAACCCAAGAGCGTGTGTGCCTCGTTCAGATAACCACCGTGCAACTCGACCATCGAGTTCACGGGCGCCTGCTCGCCGCACGAGGTGCATTGTCGATGCTCATTCGCCTTGTCGTCGTCGGGCATCGTGACGGTGGGCTCGGGCGGGATGAAGAAGTGCCACGAACTGTTGCGCACGCCACCCGAGATGGTATCGATGACCGAACCGTCCGTGGAGACGCGACCATCGCCCACGTCATCGAACTGGCCCGTAAGGGGGTTGATCGACCATAGATTCATCATCGTGTCGGGCGCGAAGCCCGAAAGATTGGGCAACGTCAAAGGCGCCGGACGGGTGAACACCATCTCGGCCGGCTGAATCGTCACCACGATATCGGGCACCATGCCCATCGGCAGGGCAGCAGGTGTCAACTGCGTGGGAACACCCGAGATGCTCAGCACGCCCTCGAAAGGCTGCCCGTCCTGGCCCTCCAGCGTGCCGGCGGCCACGCTGACGGCGGCACCGAGCGACTCGTTGGCCACCTCTGTGGTTTGTGTCGGGTCGACCAGGGAACCGGACGCCACGTCGATCTTGGGCAGATAGATCGGCCGACCGATCACGTTGTTGTAGCCCTCGTAAGGCGAGAACCCGAGCACCAACGGCATCTTCTCGGCCACGAAGGGATAGACCACGCCAGGAATGCTCAGTTGCTGTGCCTCGACGCGAACGGTGTCGTACGTGGCAAAGAACCCATCGGGCAAGACCAGGAGGAACTCGCCCTGCGCGTTGGTCAGAACCTCGACCTCATCATCACCATCTCCCATCGTGATGGGCACGCCCACGAGTGGCGTGCCGTCGACATCGAGCACCGTACCCGAGATGCGCGAGCGCATATCAGGGTCGGGCACGACATTGACGCGAACGTTCTGCGTCGCGGTGGCCGCACCGTCGCTGACCACGAGAGTGAAGTCGTACGAACCGATTTCTTCGGGTGACGGCGTGAACACGAAACTGCCGGTTGAAGACAGCCGCCCGCTGGGCAGCCCGCCATCCGAGACCACCTGGAATGACAGCGTGTCGCCGTCTGGATCGCTGGCCAGGGCGGCCACGTCGAGGTAGCCGCCGGGCATGACGCTCAGCTCGCCAACTGGTTCGAGTACGGGCGCGCGATTGGGACCCCCCACGAGCACCGCAGGATTGATGGCAAACCGCCGATTCTCGGGGTTGTTGATCCGCACCCGAATGGGCTCGGAAAGCACGCCCGGTGCCAGACCGCCCGCGGGGATGCCCGGCAGCACACTCACATACGGCGTGCCGTCCTCGCCGAAGACGATCGCGTCGAGCACTTCCACGCCCGCGGGCAGGCCGGTCAGGCCCACGAGTATGTTGCGCGGCGTCATGGCCGACATGTTGCGAACGCGCAGCTCGACCTCGTAGGAGCCGGTGTTCGTCTGGTGCCGCGCGTTGCGCAAAAGCACCTCGTAGCCATCCGCAGGCATGAACTCGGCCAGCACGACCTCGGCCTGGGAAGGCAGCACCGGGAAGTTCGGCAGGTCGATCGCGGTGGCGGGCGTCTCTTCTTCCTCGAACTCGTTGGCGATACCGCCGATCGTGACGTTCGCATCGGCCTGACCAGAGCCGAGCAACTGGAACACCAGGAACGCGCGCTCGCCCTCGCCCGAGATCGATGTGGCGTCGATGGTCGCTCGGCGGCCATCGAAACGCACCAAGCCCGTCCGCACCTCGGCATTGTCGCGCGTGATCGACAGCAGCGATGTGCCAGTCGTGCCGCGATCGAGCACCGTTCCAGATGGATCCGCCGGATCGATCAAATACACCAGGAGTTGGTCGGTGGGCCCCAAGGACGCCTGAACATCGCCCAAATCAAAACTCACGATTCGGCGTCCATTTATGGCGCTCTCGAGCGTGAGGGGAACGATCGTCTCGCGGACAAAACCGTCGGCCGATTCGGGAAGTTGCCGATCGACCGTGGCCAGCGATGGGAGCATCACATGAAACAGGCCGCCCGGCTGCGCGCCAGGGTTGGCCGCATCGAAGGCGTACTCACGACCCACGAACAGTTCGCCCAGGGAGTTTGCGAACACACCGTGATACCCATCTCCCCCGCCCACCGAGCCAAGACGC
>CAYGTM010000005.1:0-6852 GCA_964352795.1 uncultured Phycisphaera sp. | reverse complement strand
CTCCCGATGTTGTCGGCAGCCAGCAGAGCGTCGGTCACGGCCGACCGAGGCGATCCATCCACGCCCCACGCGTACACCGCCGTGATGCCCGATGTCTCGCCGAATGCACCGCCCAGCAGCGGGGCCTCTTGGGAATCCGCCGTATACGACGAGGTCACACTCGCATTCACGAGGCGGCCCGCCGAGACCGTCCCGATCAAGCCCGGGGCCATGATCGACTGGCGGATCTCCCCGGGGGCCTTGAGCGTCCCCAGGATCAGGCCACCCTCTTCGACACCCTGGCCGGTGAGCATGAGGCTCGCGTCGAAGTCGCCTTGCAATCCAGCCGATTTGTCGCCGGTCGTCGCAATGATGCCTGCCGAGAAGGCAAAGATGGAACTGTCGATGACATCGACCGCTCGGAAATACTCCAGATGGCCGTCAATCCGAACGGCTGCAAAACGAATCGATCCGACAAAAATCTGACCCGCGTCGCCGGTGATCTCAAAGGCGAGCGGCTGGGCACCAGTATCCTCGGGGTCGGGTGCCACGCCCACCGCGCCAAGCCTGAGCTCGCCGATTGGGCCCGAGGCGTCGAAACGGCCCACGACATCGGCCAGCGGTGCATCCAGCGATCCAAGGGTGCCCGCGTTGAACTCGGCTAATGACCACCGCTGGCCAGATGTCGCAACCAACCGCGTGGCCTCGGACGTGCCCGAAAGGAACAGGGCCACCCCGTCGGCCGTCTCGGTGGCATCGCCCGTGCCTTCGCCTTCGAGCGTGAAGGTCACGACCTGCCCGCTGGTCAGTGTGAGATCGAGAGGGGCCGCCTCGCTGAAGGCCGCCAAGAGAACCCGCGGCTCGAGTGGCTCAAAATGGTGGGCCAAAGCGTCGAACTTGCCAACGGTGCCCGAGCGACCGCCCACGCGCTTCCCAAGGATCGACGACCGCGCAGCATTAGCCCACCCACTCACACGCCGTTGCTCAACCATTTCGATTCCCCATCGAGTGCAATATGCCTGTTTTTGCCAGTATACCCACGGACACCAGATTTGAGAGCGCAATCTACCGAAAAATTGCGCAACGGTGCAAGAAAAAAACGAGCCACCCTAACCTCACGCTAAGTTGATGTCAAGAATGGACTTAGGCGCAAATGATGCCCGTACCATCGCCGGTGAGTGTCATCTGACTCTTGATAAAAAAGTGCAGCAGCCCCTCGATCAGGGGGCGGCCGCGGCCATCCGCACGAGCGCCGCCCGATCCGCGACTTCGGCGGTCGGCAGGCCGGGCGTCTGGGGGCCTGCATATCGCAGGCCCAGTTGGTCGCACAGCAGGCGGCTGGTGATCTGGCTCGAAAGGAAAATGACCGGCAGCCCGCTGCCCGGGTGGGTGCCGCCACCGACCATCCAGACGCCCTCGAGGCCCTGGAGCTTGTGGCGTGGGCGTTTGTGGAGCATCTGGCCCAGGTTGTGCGCGAGGTTGAAGGTGGCACCGTGGTTGATGTTCATGGCGGCCCAGTCGGGAGCGGCGATCATCTTCTCGCATTCGATGCGGCGTTCGATGTCGGCGATGCCGAAGATACGCTGGAGTTGGTCGAGCATATCGCCGCGCATGCGCGCGCGATCGGCGTGGAAGTCCACGCTGCTGCGCGTATTCGGCGTGGGCATGAGGACATACAACGCGCCGCAGCCGGGCGGGGCCATCGAGGGATCGGTGGCGACGGGGTTGCAGACATAGGCCGAGGGGTCTTCGCTGAGCGTGCCCAGGCGTGAGATTTCTTCGAGGTTCTGCTCGTAGCGGGCCGAGACGTAGATGGTGTGGTGCGGCAGGTCGGCCGCGCCTTCGAGGCCCAGATACAGCATGGTGGTCGAGCAGGAATACTTCTTGTCGTCAATGGACTGCGGGGTGGAATATCCCGAGACACGGCGCAGCGCATCGGTTGGCAAAAGGTTCTTGAGGGCCCAGGGCGCGTCGGCGTTCAGCACGACGTTGGCGTGCGAGTGGTGCTCGCCGCTCACGACGAGGCCGGTGGCGCGGTTGCCCTCGAATGTCAGGCGTTCGACGGGTGAGTCGGTCAGGATCTCAACGCCCATGTGTTCGCACGCGTCGGCCATGGCGTGCATGAGGCGGTTGAGCCCGCCCGTGACGTGCCAGACGCCGTACTCGTACTCGATGAAGGGCAGGATGGTGAACAGGCTAGGGCAGTCGAACGGGCTCATGCCCAGGTACTTGCTCTGGAAGCTCACGGCCAGGCGCACTTGCGGGTGGGTGAAGTATCTCGTGAGCAGCTGATGCACGCTCTGGTGGGGGTTGATGTGCGGCAGGGCGCGCAGGGCATCGGGCCTCAGCAGGTCGAGCGGCGAGCGGATGGCGCGACGCAGGATGGGCTCGGCGGCGTGCAGCTTGGCGCGGTTGTCGGCGATGAAACGCTCGAAGGCGATGCCGTCCTTCGCGTCGATGGCGCCGATGCGGCGGGCCATCGCCTTCACGTCCTGCGTGGTGTCCAGCCTCAGCGGCGTGTCGCCCGGGCGGCCAAGCAGCAGGCGGTACATGGGGTCGAGGCGGATGAGCTCGACGGTGTCGGCCAGACGCAGGTTGGCGGCGCGGAAGATCTCGTCGAGCACATACGGCATCAAAAAGAACGTGGGGCCCAGGTCGAAGTGGAAATCGCCGCTCTCGCCATTGAGCGTGACGCGGCTCGTGCGACCGCCCACATGGGGCTGGGCTTCGTACACACGCACGCGGGCGCCGCTGGCGGCCAGGAGCATGGCGGCGGCCAGCCCCCCGGGCCCAGCGCCGACGATGGCTATGGAGTGGTCGCTGGTTGACGCAACAGGGTGTGGCATGGGCATCACTATACTGCGTCCGATGAGCGTTGCCGAGGTTTCGAGAGAGTCGATCGCGGGAGGTCACCCACGCCGTGAGGGGACTTCGCCCTTGTGGACACTGGCCGAACGGCTGGCGTGGGTGAAGCAGTTCCGGCGGGCGGTAGTGGCTCACGAGGCGGAGCTGACGCGGCTGGCGGGCGAGGAAGTCCGCAAGGACGGCTTCGAGATGCTGGTGGGCGATCTGGTGCCGCTCTTGAGCAGCTGCAAGTGGCACGAGAAGCACGCCCGGCGGGTGCTCAAGACCCGGCGCGTGCGCGGTGGCAGCGTGTGGCAGATCGGCCAGCGGCATTGGCTCGGGCGAGAACCGTTGGGGCTCGTGGGCATCATCGCAACGTGGAACTACCCGGTGCAACTGTTAGGCATTCAGCTCGTGCAAGCGGTGGTTGCTGGCAATGCAGTGGTCGTCAAGCCGAGCGAGCGGTGCCCGCGGACGCAGGGGCGGCTGCTCGAGATCGCGCGAGAGGCAGGATTGCCAGACGGCGCACTGCGTGTGCTCGCGGCCACGCGGGAGGCCGGGGCGACGATGCTGCGGGATGAGCCGCTGGACCATCTGGTGTTCACCGGCTCGACGGCGATCGGTCGGGAGATCGCGGCCACGCTCGGGCCGCGGTTGATTCCAAGCACGTTGGAGTTGTCGGGGCGGGACTCGGCGATCGTGCTAGCGAATGCTGATTTGGACCTGGCGGCGCGGTCGATCGGGGCGGCCGTTTGCCTGAACGCGGGGCAGACGTGCATGGCACCACGGCGGGTGCTGGTGGAGGCCAGCGTGGCCGGGGCGTTTGTCGAGAAGTTGCGCGCGGAAGTGGCCAAGGGTGGAGCGCTCATCGCTTGTGATGGATCGGCGTGCGAGGCGCGCGTCGAGGTATGCGATGCGGATGACGCTTTGGTGGAAGGCGACCACTTCGGGCCGGCGATCGCCGTGGTGGCGTGTGGGTCGGTCGAGCGGATGCTGGAGATCCAACGGGGCGTCGGCCAGCACCTGGCCACAAGCGTGTTCACGCGCGATGTGGCGAACGCAAGGGCACTCATCGGCAGGCTTGGCGCGGGCACGGTGACGATCAACGACGCGGTGATCCCCACGGCCCATCCGGGGGCCCCACTGCCGGCGATGAGCCAGAGCGGGTGGGGGGTGAGCCGGGGCGAACTGGGATTGCTGGCCATGACGCGGCCGGTGCATATCTCGGTGACCAGCCGGCGCGTGCGCGTGCCGACCGACCCGCCCAGCGCGAAGCAGGGCGAGCAGGTGAGAAAGTTCGTGCGCTGGTGGTACGGGCGGTAAGAGAAAACCTACTCGACCGTTACGCTCTTGGCCAGGTTCCGCGGCTTGTCCACGTCGTGGCCTCGGAGCACGGCGGCGTGATAGGCCATGAGTTGCAGCGGCACCACGGCGACCATCGGGCTCAGGCACTCGGGCACGTCGGGGATGTAGAACACATCCTGCGCGTGGTGGCCGATCTCCTGGTCGCCCTCGGTGGCCACGGCGATGACGTGCCCGCCGCGGCTGCGGACCTCGCTGATGTTGCTCATGACCTTCTCGTACTGGCTGCCCCGGGTGGCGATGAAGACGGCGGGCATGCCATCGTCGATCAGGGCGATGGGCCCGTGCTTCATCTCGGCGGCGGGCATGCCCTCGGCGTGGATGTACGAGATTTCTTTCAGCTTGAGCGCGCCTTCGAGGGCGGTCGGATAGTTGTATCCACGGCCCAGGAAGAGCCAGTTTTCGCGCTCGATGTACTTCTCGGTGATCGTGCGGATGGAATCATTCAGGCCGAGCACCTTCTCGATCTTGTCGGGGATGCGCTCGAGTTCCCTGATGAGTTCGCCGCACTGCTCGGGGCTCATGAAGCGGCGGCGGGCCATGAACAGGCTGATCATCGTGAGCACGGCGACCTGGGCGGTAAAGGCCTTGGTGCTGGCCACGCCGATCTCGGGCCCGGCCCGCAGGTACACGCCCGCGTCGGTGAGGCGCGGGATGCTCGAACCCACGGCGTTGATCACGCCCAGGGCCAGCGCGCCGCGTTCCTTGGCTTCGGTCAGGGCCGCCAGCGTGTCGGCGGTCTCGCCGCTCTGGCTGACGGCCACGACGACGGTGCCCTCTTCAATAATGGGATTTCGATAGCGGAACTCGCTGGCGTACTCGCATTCGGCGGGCACTTTGGCGAGGTCTTCGAGGAGGTACTCACCGATCATGGCCGAGTGCAGGGCCGTGCCCTGGGCGCACAGGATGACGCGGCGGCTGCGCACGAGCTGGGGGGCGAACTGGCGCAGGCCGCCGAGCACGACCATGCCGTCGGCGGCGTTGAGCCTCCCGCGCATGCAGGTGCGCAGGGCGGCGGGCTGCTCGAAGATCTCCTTCTGCATGAAGTGGGCGTAACCGCCCAGTTCGATTTGTTCCAGATCGAGCTCGAGCTGCTCGACGCGCGGCGTCACGGGCACGTTGTGGATGGTGCTGGTGGTGAACTTCTCGCGGGTGATCTTGCAGACGTTGTAGTCGTCCAGCGGGAAGGCTTGCGTCGTGTGGGCGACGATGGCCGAGGGATCGCTGGCCACGACGAACTCGCCGCTGCCCACGCCCACCAGCAGGGCGCTGCCCTTGCGCGCGCACACGAGCGTGTCAGGCTCCTTCTCGCACACCACGGCGATGGCGTAGGCGCCGGTGACTTCCCGCAGGGCCGCCTGCACGGACTTCTCGAGGTCCATCCCGTGCTCGGGGTCGTAGAGCTCGCCGATGAGCATGGCAAGCACTTCGGTGTCGGTCTCGCTGGTGAAGACGTGGCCGCGTTCGGTGAGGTAGGTGCGCAAGGCGCTGTAGTTCTCGATGATGCCGTTGTGGACCAGGGCGATGCCGCTCTTGTCGTCGCGGTGCGGGTGGGCGTTGGCCTCGGTGACCCCGCCGTGGGTAGCCCAGCGGGTATGGGCAATGCCCAGGGTGCCCTCGAAGTCGGGGTTGGCCTCCACCATGGCTTCGAGGTTGGCCACGCGGCCCACGGCCCGAGCGACGTGCAGGCCGCCGTCGATGACGGCCATGCCGGCCGAGTCGTACCCGCGGTACTCCAGGCGCTTGAGGCCCTCGATGAGCAGGGGGCGGGCCTGGCGATGGCCGAGGTAGGCGACGATTCCACACATACACCGAATCTCCTATAGCGGCCAAGGGCATGTGCCCGAGTGACCCCAAGGGTACACGATCGGCGTTCGGGGGGTTCGGGCTTCGAGCGCAGTGGGCGAATCGGCGTGTGGGCCGTTCTATGGACTATCGGACACGAATGGGATGGCTCCTACCCTTGCCCATGACCGCCAGCACACCCGTTTCCACCGATTCCGCCAGCCTCATCGCCCCCCTGGCCATCGCCGGGCGGAAGGTGGACAGCCGCCTGATTGTGGGCACGGGCAAGTACGCCGGGTATGACCTGATGCAGCGGGCGCTGGAGGCCAGCGGTTGCCGCGTGGTGACGGTGGCGGTGCGGCGAGAGCGGCTGGTGAACGAGAAGGGCGAGAGCCTGCTCGACTTCATCGACACCGGGAAGTACACGATCTTGCCCAATACGGCCGGGTGCTTCACGGCCGAGGACGCCGTGCGCGTGGCGCGGCTGGGGCGTGAACTGCTGAGCCAGATCGACAACCCGGGGCAGGACTGGGTGAAGCTCGAAGTGCTGGGCGACAAGCGGACCCTGCTGCCCGACCCGGTGGGCACGATCGAGGCGACCAGGACGCTGATCGACGATGGCTTCAAGGTGCTGGTGTATTCGAGCGATGACCCGATCGTCGCCAAGCGATTGAAGGACCTGGGCGCCGCCAGCGTGATGCCGGCGGGCAGCCCCATCGGCAGCGGGCGGGGCGTCGTCAATCAGGCCAACATCGTGCTGTGTCTCGAAGCGCTCAAGGACGGCGACCCGGACTACCCCGTGATCGTCGACGCCGGCGTGGGCAGCGCGAGCGACGTGGCGGTCGCGATGGAACTCGGTGCCGACGGCGTGCTGCTGAACAC
>CAYGTM010000004.1:0-18803 GCA_964352795.1 uncultured Phycisphaera sp. | reverse complement strand
CGTTCCCACGCCCTGCCTCAGCGTAACCACCAGTTCCTTCCACCCGCTGATGCGATCGGCCATCGCCTGTTGGGACGCCGGCGCATCGGGAACGCCAGCCCCCGGAACGCCCTGGTCCCCCTCCATCGGCGTGCCGCCCGGCTCGGCCAGCACGCCCTCGCGCAGCACCTGCTGCAAGTCGGCCAGTTGCTTCAAGAACGGGTCGGTGCTTCCAACCGCGGCTTCGCCTTGGGCCTCTGGAGTCATCCCGGGCTCGGATGCCGGCGCTTCAGCGCCGGACACACGCGCCGCGTAGTCCATCGCCAGCCGCTCGCGCACGTCGCCCGAAGCACTGAGCCCGGGCGTCGGATCGGTCCGGGCCTCACCCTGGCCGTCGGCACCTCGCTCACGCAGCGGCGGATCTCCCGGCCGCCGCCCGGTTCTCTCGCTGTCGCCTTGCAGTTCTTCCTGGGCGATCCCCCGCAACGGCGAGGCCACCATCCCGCGCGTGAGCCCCTCGGGCCCTTCGGCCATCAGCAGCATCGAAGGCCCCAGGCTCCGGCCGGCTGTGTACGACGAGATCGACCGCAGCGACAACGCCGTCCCGGGCTCGTACTCGCCGAGTTCTTGTGGCGTGGCCTGTCGCACGTCCACCCCTCCAACGCCCGAGACACCTGTATCGATGGGGTTCGTGGGCAGGCTGTAGGTCACCCGCTCGCCAGTGCGAGAGGCCAGCAGGCTGCCGCGTAGGTTCCGGGGCAGTTCGTTGCCCACCGTGAGCGCGAACTGGTATTGCAGCGCCTCGGTCCCGCGGATGCCCGTGCCCGCCAGCCCACTGGTGAAGGAATCTCGCCGGAAGCTGAAGAGATCGTCCGAGCCCACGCGCTCCCGGAAGTCAAAGTTGAGCCCGTACCCCGCATCGCCGCGGAACGACGCGCCACCGGGCACGTTCCCGGTCACCAGCGCGTTGCGAAACCGGAACTCGGCCAGATAGTCGCGGGTCGGCTCGTTGACGCCGGGGACGCCCGGGCCGCCCACCTGCATGTTGCGGTCCAGGGCCCGCCCATCACCCAGCGCACTCTGCCCCACGGCCATCCCAGCCGCCAGCAATACCGCGCCCACGCTCATGCCGATCTGCCGCATCACGAGGCTCCCTTCGTCCCGTCTCGCCTCTTTGGACGAGTTCTGTAAGGATAGACACGGGGCCCATCCATCAACTGGTACGACATCGGCCCCATCGGGGGTTCTCATCGAAACCGATATCGCTTTCTCTACGTCCAATAATAAGTAAGCGATCGCAAACTTTTTTGCCCCGAATGCTGGTACTCGGCCCCGACCGCATCCCTTCGGGGTGTAGAATCCTTTTCCTAGAGGGCATACTGGCGGCCCATGTCTGTCGCTTGTCCGCCTTCTGGGGGTTCGCGCACGCCGCCCGGCTTGCGCGTGGCACCCGTTTTGTTCGCAATCGATCGCGGAGCGATCGCTCTCCACGCCCAGCAGGAGGCTTTTGTCATGCCAGTTCCCATGCGACTCGCGCCCACCAGCATGAAACCCCGCGCCAACGCCGGCCTTGGCCTGCTGGCCACCCTTGCCATTGCCATCTCCACCGTCGCGCTGCTCAGGCCCCAGGCCGACGCCTCGGCGACCTACCGCGCCACGCCCACGCCTGTGGCCATTGTCGATCTGGTCCTGGTCATCACGCAGCTCGACGAGTTCAAGGCTGTCGACGCGAAGATCAAGGCCGACGGCGCCAAGAAGACCGCCGAGATCGAGGCCCTGACCAAGGAAATCGAGGGCCTGCAAGAAGACCTCAAGCGGCTCGACCGCAACTCGGACGCCTTCGACAACATTTTCAGGGAGCTCAACCAGAAGTTGGGCTACCGCGAGTTCTACGGCTCCATGCTGCTTCGCTGGCAAGCCGAGGACAACGCCCGTGTTCTGACCGACCTGTACGAGAAGGCCGTCGCCGCCGTGGGTGATGTCGCCAAGCGTGACGGCTGGGAGGTCGTGGTGCATACCGGGCAGGGCCTGACCGTGCCGCGTAACCCCAACGTGCGGGCCGAGGCGGCGATGGACTTTGTGGAGAACTTCATCCAAACCCGCCGAGTCATCTACTCGGGAAACTCGGTGGACATCACCGGCAGCGTCGTCCAGCACATGAACAACCGCTTCGCCACGGGCAAGTAGGACCCACGCTCGCCCGCCAGAGTCCGCCGCTCCCCAGACACCTTCCACCCGTCGAGGCTTGCCCCGTGCCCACGCCCGCCACAGCCAACGCCCAGCCCATGACCAACTCCAGGCCCGCTCACCCCAGGCCCAAAGCCACCACTACCGGCACCCTGGCCGACCTTCTGGGCGCGAGGCTCGTGGGCCCCAGCGACATCCCACTGGCCGACATCGCCCCGCTCGACAAGGCCACCCCCGGCGCGCTGACCTTCGTCCGAGACCAGCGCCACGCGGCCGCCTGGGCCACCTCCAACGCCTCGGCGGCCCTGGTCACCGATGGCGTCAAGCTCGACGAGGGCGACCCCAGCGACCGGGCCATCCTGTATGTGCCCGACGCCGACCGGGCCCTGCTCACCTTGCTCGAGGCCTTTGCCCAGCACGCCGCCCCACCGGTGCCCGAGCAGGGCATCGATCCCAGCGCCCAAGTCGATCCTTCGGCCCATGTCGAGGGTGCCGCCATCGGCCCGATGTGCATCGTCGGCGCGGGCTGCCGCGTTGCCCCGGGGGCCATTCTGGTCGCCCGTGTCACGCTGGGCCCGGGAGCCTCCGTGGGCGCGGGCTCGGTCCTACACGCGGGCGTGGTGGTCCAGCACGGCTGCACCATCGGCAAGGGCTGCACCCTGCACCCCGGCGTGGTCGTCGGGGCCGACGGTTTCGGCTATCTGCCCGGGCCCAATGGCGCCATCAAGATTCCGCACCTGGGCGCGGTCGTTATCGAAGACAACGCCGAGATCGGTGCCAACACCTGCATCGATCGCGGCAAGCTCAGCGACACCCGCATCGGCAGGGGCACCAAGATCGACAACCTCTGCCAGATCGGCCACAACGGCGATATCGGCGAGAACGTCATCATCTGCGGCTGCTGCTCCATCGCCGGCAGCGTGACCATCGGCAACGGTGCCACCATCGCCGGCTCGGTGGGCGTCTCCGACGGCGTGACGATCGGGGCCGGCGCCACCGTCGGGGCCCGCAGCGGGGTCATCAACAACGTGCCTGCCGGTGAGACGTGGTTCGGCGCGCCCGCCATGCCCGCGCGCGAGGCCGCCGCCAACTACGCCCAGATGCGCACCATCTCCAAGGACATCCGCGAGCTGCGCAAGCGCCTCCGCGACGCATGACCTCCCATCCGATCCCACGCCAGACACTCGCTTCGGCCGTCACGATCTCCGGCACCGGCCTGTTCACCAGCCAACCGGCCACCATCACCTTCAAGCCCGGCGCGAGCGGCCTCACTCTGGCCCAGGCCGGCATCGCCGTCCCCGTCCGCTCTCGCGCCCTCGACCCTGCGCCCATCCACCCCGCCTTTGCCGGCAGCCCGGCGCGCAGCACCAACCTTGCATGCAAGAGCGCAAGAGTCGCCACCGTCGAGCACGCCCTCTCGGCCCTGGTCGGCCTGGGCATCACCGATTGCGACATCGAGCTCGAAGGGCCCGAGGTGCCCATCCTCGACGGGTCGGCCATGCCGTTCGTGAGCGCCATTATGCAAGCCGGCCTCAAGAGCCCGGGGACGACCGTCGAGCCCATCACCATCACGCGGCCCGTCACCGTCGGGCACCACAACGCGACCATCTCCGCCACGCCGCGCGTCATGCCGGGGTGGTCGATCGCGTATACGCTCGACTACGGCGAAGGCTCGCCACTTGGCGTGCAAACCGCCATATGGGACGGCTCGCCCGCGATGTACGTCAAGGCCGTCGCCCATGCTCGCACCTTCTGCATGGAACACGAGGCCCACGCCCTCCGGCGAGCCGGCCTCTTCCAGAGCCTCACCCCCGCCGACATGCTCGTGATCGGCAACGACGGCCCGATCGACAACGCCTACCGCATGACAGGCGAGCCCGCCGCCCACAAGCTCCTCGACGCCATCGGCGACCTCGCGCTGGCCGGTCGCCCGATCCAGGCCGACATCATTGCGATCCGATCGGGCCACGCCCTGAATCACAAGCTCGCCGAAGCGCTGGCGAGCACTCTCCAAACCGCCCCTCTGGCGTAAGAAGGATGGGCTGGTGGCCTGGCGGATCGTGGGCAAGGATGCCACCATGGAACTCACCCCACTCCGATATCTGAGAGCCATCGCCGACGCGGGCACGCTCACCGTGGCCGCCCAGCGGCTGGGGCTCAGCCAGCCCACCCTTTCGGCAGCCGTGCGCAAACTGGAAGAGGAACTTGGCGTCGACCTGTTCAGCCGCACGGGGCGGGGGCTGACGCCGACCGAAGCCTGCATGGTGTTGCTCGAGCACACCGACCAGGCGGTGCGCAGCGTCGACTCGGGCGTGCGGGCCGTGCGGGCGCTGGCGGGGCTCGAGGCCGGGACGGTTCGGATTGGTGCCGGGGCGACGGTGGTGACGTATTTGTTGCCCGGCGTGGTCCAGCGTTTCCGCCGCAAGCACGGCGAGCTGCGCGTGAGCGTGCGCGAGGCGGGCAGCAGCCAGGTGGCCGAGGCGCTCTTGAAGGGCGAGTTGGACCTGGGCGTGGTGACCCTGCCGGTGAGCATCCCCGGCGGGGGCGAGTTGATGACGGTCGCCAAAGCCCAGGACGAGCTGCGATTGATCCTGCCGCCCGGACACGCGCTGACCGGTCACAAGGACTTCGCCTGGAAGGAACTCGCGGGCGAGGCGGTCGTGGGCTTCGAGGCCGGCAGCAGCGTGCGCGCGGTGATCGACCAGGCGGCGGCGGTACACGGCGTGGCGCTCGAGGTGGTTGTCGAGCTGCGGTCGATCGAGGGCATCGCGCGCATGGTGCAGGCGGGCGTTGGTGTCGGGTTCGTCAGCCGCATGGCGCTCAGTGAGGCGGCCGGATTGGCCTGTCGGAATGGGCGATTGGTGCGCGGGCTTGCCCTTGTGCGCCGCCGGGATCGCGCGCCCTCGCCCGCGGCAGCGGCCTTCGAGCAGGATTTGTATTCCGCCATGGCGACGGCGCTGTAAGGTGGTCGGGACGATCCTTCGCGCGCGTCCGGCGTAAGAGATCGTGACCCCACGGAAAGGCGGGCACGGATGGCCAAACAGGATAAACGCCCCCCCACGCGCCCGGAGGTCCGATGCCGCGCGATGCACAGCGGCGAGTTCGCGCGCCATGTGGCGGGCGTGGTCGCGCCCGAAGGGCCACTCAAGCCATTGAACGTGCTGGCGATCAGCGGGGGCGGCAAGTTCGGCGCCTTCAGCGCGGGCTATCTCAATGGCTGGTCGCAGCGAGGCGACCGGCCCCGCTTCGACGTCGTCACGGGCATCAGCACCGGCTCGCTCATGGCCCCGCTGGCGTTCCTCGACAGCCAGGAGGCCAACGACGCGCTCTTCACGATCTACACGACCGTCACCAGCGACGACGTGTACAAGAAACGCATGTGGGTGAGCATCCCGTTCAGCAAATCCTTGCTCGACTCGGCCCCACTGGCGTCGCTCATCGACAAGCACATCACCAAGAGCGTGATCAAGGCCGTCGCCGAGCAAGGGATGGGGCGTGGGCTGTACGTCGCGACGGTTGACCTGGCCGACACGCGGATGGTCATCTGGGATTTGGTGTGCATCGCACAGGCCAAGGAGTATAAGCTCTTTCGCAACGTCCTGCTGGCCGCCAGCGCCGTGCCCATCGCCTTCCCGCCGGTCAAGATCCGCTCGGGCCTGCGCGACGATCGTGACAAGGACCGCTGGCACGTGGACGGTGGGCTGCGCGAGAACGTCTTCTGGAGGCGCGACCGCGCCCAGCTCACCCACGCCTTGGAAGCCCGGCGAGGCGACCCCAACATCCCGCCCGCCACGCTCTACGCCCTCATCAACGGCCAGATGCGCACTCAGTACAGGGAGGTCGACTTCGGCTGGGTGCCCATGCTGGGCATCGCCCGGCGATCGGTGGGCACCATGATCAGCGAGGTGGCCATCGGCAGCCTCCAGAAGCTCTACGCCGAGACGCTCGAGGCCGGCGTGGGGTTCCGCTTCAACTACGTCCGCCAGTTCGACGGCAACCCCGACTGGGACGCCTTCGTGCCCGACGAGATGGAGGCCCTGTACCAGCACGGCCGCGATCTGGGGCTGATGGGGCACTGGGAAACCCAGCCGCCCGACGAGCCGCTGGACGGGTGAAGGGCGAGTGCTATAGATATTATCTATGCAAACTGTCGGTGTTAGTAGTTGGACCAATAGGTCCGCGGCGACGATACTACCTGTAGTTCCTTTGGTACCCGACAGGAGACTCCGCCATGGCCGCCACCCCCAACACCCCGTTCAACAGCCGCCGCACGCTCACCACCAAGGGTGGTGAGGAATACACCTACTACGCCCTGGGGGCCTTGGCCGACCAGAAGATCGGGCATGTCAAGAAGTTGCCCTACTCCATCCGCGTGCTGCTCGAGGCCATGCTCCGCAACGTGGACGGCTTCACAGTGACCCAGGACGACGTGGCCGGGCTGGCCAACTGGAATGCCAAGGACGTGAACAAGGTGGAGATGCCCTTCTCGCCCGGCCGCGTGGTCTTGCAGGACTTTACCGGCGTGCCGTGCGTGGTCGATCTGGCGGCCATGCGCGACGCGATGCAGCGGTTGGGCGGCGACCCGGCGATGATCAACCCCGACGTCGCCTGCGACCTGGTGATCGACCACTCGGTGCAGGTGGATGATTTTGCGACGCGCGTGGCCCTGACCATCAACGCCCAGCACGAGTTCGAGCGCAACAACGAGCGGTATAAGTTCTTGAAGTGGGGCCAGCAGAGCCTGAGCAACTTCCGCTGCGTTCCGCCGGCCACGGGCATCGTGCATCAGGTGAACCTGGAGTACCTGGCGCGCGGCTGCCTGACGCGCACCATCAACACCGCCAATGGCCAGGAGCGGCAGGTCTACCCCGACAGCCTGGTGGGCACCGACAGCCACACGACCATGATCAACGCCCTGGGCGTGCTGGGCTGGGGCGTGGGCGGCATCGAGGCCGAGGCGGTCATGCTGGGCCAGCCCGTGTACATGCTGACGCCCGAGGTTGTCGGCTTCAAGATGACCGGCAAGCTGGCCGAGGGCGTGACGGCGACCGACCTTGTCTTGACGGTCACGCAGATGCTGCGCGAGTTCGGCGTGGTCGAGAAGTTCGTCGAGTTCTTCGGCCCGGGCATGGCGGCGCTGAGCCTGCCCGACCGCGCGACCATCGCCAACATGGCGCCCGAGTACGGCGCCACCTGCGGCTTCTTCCCCATCGACACCAAGACCATCGAGTATCTCCGCCTGACCAACCGCAGCGAGGAAGAGATCGAGCTGTGCGAGGCCTATGCCAAGGCCAACATGCTGTGGTGGGACGAGAAGCAGCCCGACCCGGAGTTCAGCGACGTGATGGAGCTGGACCTGGGCCAGGTGCAGCCCTCGCTGGCCGGCCCCAAGCGCCCGCAGGACCGCGTCAACCTGCGCGACATGCACGCGCAGTGGGCCAAGGAACTGGCCGACGCCTTCGGCAAGCAAATGCCCCGCGAGAGCGTGAACCTGAACCGCTGGGCGGGCGAGGGCGGCCAGGCCGAGTTCTCGGCGGTGAACCCCGAGAACGCCGACGCGGGCACGATGGACACCGAGAACTTCGACGAGCACGGCGTGGTGGTGGAACTGACCAAGGCCAGCCACCCGCCGCGCGTGGGGCAGAAGATCCGGCTGCATCATGGTTCGGTCGTCATCGCGGCGATCACGAGTTGCACCAACACGAGCAACCCGAGCGTGATGGTGGCCGCCGGCCTGGTGGCGCGCAAGGCGCGGGCGCTCGGGCTGACGCGCAAGCCGTGGGTGAAGACGTCGCTCGCGCCGGGCAGCAAGGTCGTCACCGAGTACTACGACAAGGCGGGTCTGACCGAGGATCTTGACGCGCTCGGCTTCCAGACCGTCGGGTATGGCTGCACGACGTGCATTGGCAACAGCGGACCGCTGCCGCCCGAGATCGAAGAGGGCATCGAGAAGGGCGACCTGATCGCCGCCAGCGTGCTGAGCGGCAACCGCAACTTCGAGGGGCGCGTGCACCCGAAGGTAAAGGCCAACTTCCTGGCCAGCCCGCCTTTGGTGGTCGCCTACGCCATCGCCGGCCGCGTGGATATCGACGTGGTCAACGAGCCGCTGGCGACGACGCCCGATGGCAAGGAGGTGTTCTTGAAGGACATCTGGCCCACCATCGACGAGGTGCAGAAGGTCGTGGCCTCATGCATCGACCGCGAGCAGTTCGCCCGGCGCTACGGCGACATCTTCACGGGCAACGAAACCTGGAACCAGGTGCCCGTCTCCAAGAGCGACCTGTACCCGTGGGAAGACGACAGCACCTACATCCAGAACCCACCGTTCTTCGAGGGCATGGCCGAGGAAGCGCCGGGCTTTACGCCCATCGGCGGCGCTCGCTGCCTGGCGCTGCTGGGCGACAGCGTGACGACCGACCACATCTCGCCAGCCGGCCGCATCGAGCCCGAGACGCCCGCGGGGCAGTACTTGCTTGAGAACGGCGTGAAGCAGAGCGACTTCAACAGCTTCGGCAGCCGTCGCGGCAACGACCGCGTGATGACGCGCGGCACGTTCGCGAACGTGCGGGTGAAGAACAAGATCGCCGCCGAAGGCGGCAAGCAGCCCGAGGGCGGCTGGACGCGCAACTTCACCAAAGGCAAGGACATTGCCACCGCCCCGGTCGAGTACATCTACGACGCGGCCATGGACTACAAGAAGGCCGGCACTCCCCTGGTCGTCGTCGCGGGCAAGGATTACGGCATGGGCAGCAGCCGAGATTGGGCGGCCAAGGGCGCGATGCTGCTGGGCGTGCGCGCGGTGATCTCCGAGAGCTTCGAGCGCATCCACCGCAGCAATCTCGTGTTCATGGGCGTGCTACCGCTGGTCTTCAAGGACGGCCAGACCGCCGCGGGCCTGGGCCTCAAGGGCGACGAGGCCTTCGACATCATGCTGCCCAGCCCCATCGAGCCCGGCTGCGACGTGCCGGTGAAGGCGACCACGCCCGACGGCAAGGCGATCGAGTTCACCTGCAAGTGCCGCATCGACACGCCCATCGAGATCGAGTACTACCGCAACGGCGGCATCCTGCACACGGTGATCCGCAAGAAGTTGAACGAGGCGAAGCAGTTGGCGTGAGACGGGGCAATAACACGGGAGAATCAACATGCGAAAGAAGCGATGGTTGGTCATCGGCGCGATGCTCGCTGGAGCGCTCGCGGCGGGGCTCGGTACGGCGGGGATCTCGTCGGATGCCGATGAGCCCGTGCGGGTGTACCTCGTGCATGGGGCGCAGGCACCTGCACATGGCAGCAGCAGGTGGGGCACAAGCGACGGCATCACGACGTATTCGGCCGGTGGCCAAGGCAATGTTTGGGCGACTCAGGCCCTGGGCTATCTCGAAGATGTCGATGAGCATTGGGTCGTGCTGCGCAAGGCCGAAGGTCGGCAGGAAATCCACATCCCACGCGAGCGGGTGCAGCTCATCGAGCATGTGTCCGAGGATTACCTCAAGCACTTGCTGGGCGGGAAGTAAGGGATTCAAGCCCCCGCGAACCTCGCCGCCAGCCGTTCCCTCGCTTCCGGGGTGGCCAGCACCGCGGCACTCAGGTCGGCACCCCTGGCCGCCAGCGCGCCGTCGCCCGAGCCGTCGATCTCGGTGAGCAACTTCTTCGTCGCGGCAATGGCGCTCGCGCCGCCGGCGGCCAGGCGCTGGGTCACGGTGTCGCACAACACATCCAGATCGTCGAGCGTGTCGGCCAGTGCATCGACGATGCCGACCTCGTGCGCCTTCGTGCCGGTCATCAACCCGCCGCGCAGCAAAATGGCCCGCGCCGGGCCCGCGCCGATCTTGCGCACCAGCACCGGCGCCACGACGGCCGGGCACACGCCAAGATCGACCTCGGGAAAGCCCAGCTTCGCGTCGGCGTGGCTGAGCACGACATCGCACGCGCACGCCAGGCCGCAACCGCCGCCGATGGCCGCCCCGTTGACCTTGGCGACCACGACCATCGGCAGGTTCCGCAGGCGTGTGGTGAGCCTAGCAATACCATGCAGCAGTTTGGGTGGGGCGCTCTCGTCGCCAAGCACACTCTTGAGGTCCATGCCCGCGCAGAAACTCTTGCCAGCGCCCGTGAGCACCAGCACATGCGGGCCATCAGGTAACGCGTCAAGCCCAGCGTGCAGCGCGTCAAGCAACGGCAGCGACATCGCGTTGCGCGCGTCGGGGCGGTTCATCGTGAGCGTGGCGATCGGGCCGGCGATGTCGAGCGTGGCAAGGTTGGTCATGGTTCTACTTCTTTTGCAGGGCCGCGGCCAGGAGACGATGTGATTCAGCATTCCCCACGAGCGAGAGCGAGGTTTCCAGCCCCTGCCGTGCGTCGGCATGGGAAAGTTCGTTGAGCCACCGCTTTGTGGCCGCCATCGCGTGCGGCGGCTTGGCGGCCAGATCCCGGGCAAGTTCCATCGCGCGTGCACTCGGCTCGTCGTGCAACTCGTGGACAAGCCCCATCGCGTGCGCGCGCCGGGCGTCGATCAGGCCCGGATCGAGCAACATGTTCCGGGCTTGTCCCGGCGCGATACCCATGAATGGGGCGCTCACCGCCGGCGAGATGCCCAATCGCGTCACGGGATAACCCAGCTTTGCGTCGGGGTGGACGACGACGATATCGCCCCCGCCCAACAGCGCGCAACCACCGGCGATGGCGGCACCCTGCACGCCGATGACCACGGGCGACGGCAGCTCGCGCATCACCACGATGCACCGCGACAGACCTTTGAGCAACGAGCGCAGGTTCGCGTCGCCGTCCTCGCCCACGCACATGTCCAAGTCAAAGCCCGCGCAGAACACCGTGCCCCCTCCCAAGAGCACCAGGGCGCGCGCGTCGCGAGCATTCTCGATGTGCGCCGCCAGATCGCCCACCATGCCCGGCGTCAGAGCATTCCGCCGCTCGGGTCGGGTGAGTGTGAGGCGTTCAATACCGTCGATGCGTTCGCGTGCGATCATGCCGGCGCTCCCGCGCGGGCACGCGCGATCAGTTCGTCGGCCAGTTGCCCCGCTTCGTGCAGCTTCGCATGATCGACGCCCACCGCACATCCCTCGTCCTCGACGGTTTGCACCAGCGTGCTGGTGGCGATGTTGCCCGGTGCCCGCTTGCCGGGGGTCGATGCGTACGGGCACCCACCCAGGCCGCCGATGGCACCGTCGAAGGACCGCACGCCCGCGCGCAGGCCGGCCCGAACACAGTCCGCAGCCCGGCCGAAGGTGTCGTGCAGGTGGAGGTTCAGCATCGCGCTCTTGAGGTGCCCCATCGCGCCGATGCGCTCGGTCACATCGCTCGGCGTGGCGTGGCCGATGGTGTCGGCGATGGACAGTTCATCAACTCCAAGATCGTGCGCCAATTTCTCCGCCACGCGAACGACGGCCTCGGTGGCGATCACGCCCTCGAATGGGCACGCGAACGCACAACTGATATACCCACGAAGGCCGAGCCCGCTCTCGCGCGCGGCTTGGGCGACCGGCGCGAAGCGCTCCAGGGCCTCATCGATGGTCGCGTTGGTGTTCTTCTGGCTGAATGTTTCGCTGGCCGCCGTGAACAGGCACGCCTTGTCGATCGCCCGCCGGCCCGTGGTCTTGATGGCCTTCTCGTTGGCGTCCAGCAATCGTTCCATGCCCTGCATATTGGGCACGAGCGCGCTGAAGGTGACATGCTCGGGCAGGTCGCCGGCCAGCAGTTCGAGCAACTCGGCCGCGTCGCCCAACTGCGGAATCCACTTGGGGCTCACGAAACTCGTCAGCTCGATCTCGGGAACACCCGTTGCAACCAGAGACCGAACAAGGCCCGCCTTGTCGGCCGTGGGCACCCTGCCGGCCTCGTTCTGGAGCCCATCACGGGGGCCGACCTCGACGATGCGGACGTGTTCCTTGCTGCTTGGTTGGGCCATTGGCCAATCATAACGCATGGCCGCCGGCGTGCGGATAATCCGGTGACCGGGAACAACCGGCCCCTCGGAGTTGTTCGGCTGTGTCACGCGACTCGGTTCGCCGGTCCAACCATCACTCGCCTGCCAGCAGCGCGGGCCCAGCGCGGAGGTATTCGATCATGGCATGTTTCTGCAAGTGTGGCACATCAACCAAGATGGGCGGGGCGGTTCTCATCATGGCTGCGGCGGTGGCTGCCTCGAACGGTCTGGTCAACACCGGCCAAGCCAACGCCCAGCAGGGCGAGCACCCGAGGTCCGAGCACCCGCAAGCCAAGCAGGAGCGATTGACGCTCGACACCATCCTGACCCGCGACATGACCTATGCCGCCTCGCCTACCGAGCGGAACGACGCCGCGTGGGAGAAGATCCAGAGCCAGCTCGGCAAGTCCGCGCCGCCTTTGGCCGTGGGCGAATGGCAGAGCCTCGACAGCACGATGAAGGGTGGCACCATCGAGTCCATGCGCGGCGAGATCGTCGTGATCGACTTCTGGGGCACCTGGTGCCCGCCGTGCAAGGCGGCCATGCCCAAGAACAGCGAGATGGCTGAGAAGTACGCCGACAAGCAGGTCCGCGTCATCGGCGTGGCCAACACCCGCGGTTCCGAGACGATGATGGAAACCGCCGAGAAGCACGACGGCCGTTTCGCCATGGCCGCCGACCAGGAAGACAAAACACGCGACGCCTACGGCGTGCAGTGGTGGCCCTATTACGTCGTCGTCGACCGCGACGGCATCGTCCGCGCCGCGGGCGTGAGCGCCGATAAGGTGTCGACCGTCGTCGATCGCCTGCTCGTGCTCCAACCGCCCAAGGACAAGATGACCAAGGACGAGATGCCCAGCCGCCCGCGCGGCCGCTGAACCGATCGGTCCAAACCGAGGCGATCCAAACTTCGATCGAAACGAAACGCCCGCCCGAAGCCATGAGCCTCGGGCGGGTGTTCGCGTTTATACCAAGGTTGCCGACCGGCTCGCATCGAGCGCGGCCAGCAGTGCCCGGGCGATCTCGATGGGCACCGGCGCGTGGATGGGGTGCAGGCCGGGCGTGTCGGCACCGGCGTGAAGGTCGGGGTGGCCCTCGCCGAGGCGCTTGGGGTCGGCCACCACGGGAACGCCCATCGCCAGGGCGTAGGCCACCAGCCCCGGGCTGGCGTGCTGGTGGGGCTGCGGGCCATAGACGGCTAATGCCGCGTGGGCCCGGGCCAGGCGGTGGGGCAGGCCGTCGGCGTCGATCCTGAGCGTGGTGTGGCCGGCCACGGGAAGCCGACCCACGCGACGCCCACCAGCGCAGCCGGCGGGCAAGAGGAGCCTGGTGGGGCCCGAAGCCGCCGCCGCCAGCACCGCCCCGCGCCAGGCCAGGGCAGCCGACCCCGAAGCAGCGGGATCGGCCAGCAACATCACGCGCGATGCGCGAACGCCAATCCCAGGACGGCCAGCCAACGGCAATCGCGCCGGGGCCAGGGCGGCCCGCAGCACGCGGTCGGCCAACGCCCCGAGAGCGTCGGCGTCGCCCTTCTCGCCGCGGAGCAACTCGAGCCGCGAGGCCTCGGCATCGGGCCGGTGCGGGTCGGCTTCGAGCAGCGGCGCGAAATCGCCACGCCCCGGGCCGAAGCCGGTCAGCCGGGCCACGCGAGCGGCAAAGGCGCTCCATGCGATGCACGCATCGAACCGCACGCCGCTGTGGCGAACCACCTTGCGCAGGGCGTTGGCCGTCGCGTGGGGCGTGCCAAAGGGCACCGGCACGCGGGCGACGGGGCCGGCCCCCAGGGCCGCGGCGCGGCGCTCCACCGCGGGCGGGCCCAAGGCGACGACGGCGTGCGCGTGTGCATCTTGAGTGTCGAGCATGGCGGCGCACGCCAGCGCGCTCAGGTCGCCTCCCCGCTCGAGCCGATCCAGCAGCGCGTCGCCCTCGGGCGGGGGCATCGTGGGCTGGTCGGCCTCGACCAGGTGCAGCAGGCTATGGGCGGTTCGCGCCATGGATGTTCGCTCAGCTCCCCGCGCGGGCACTGAAGGTCTTTTCGACGCTATAGAACAACTCGGCCATCGCCCGGCCCGTGTACTCGGCCAGTTCTTCCATCGCCGTGCGCTCCTCCGGGCCGCTGGAGGGCACGAAGTCGGGCCGAACGCGCATGGTCACGTCCAGCAGATAGCCACCCTCTGGCTCGATGGGCCATGCCTTCTCGGTGGCCGTCACGTCGATGACCTTCACCCGCAACTGCGCGTTGGGGCGGTACTCGCCCGTGCGCGCCGCCAGGCTGAAGCCCTCGACCCGGGCCCACACCACCTGCTCGGCCCCGATGGCCTTGCCGATCTCCACCAGGCTCATGCGTTCCTGGGCGCTATCGCGCTGGAGCACGGCCATCGTGTCGCGGCTGTCGATGACCTCGCGCACCTTGGCCTTGCTGGCCAGAAACTCCTGCACGGTGGCCAGCATCACGCGGCGATACCCCAGCGACGGCACGATGCTGTCGGGGTCGTCGATGACCACCGCCACCGTGCGCTGCCGATCGAGCGTGTGCTCGGCGTGTACTTTCGGAGGGCCGGCGATGAAGATGTACGCCGGGCCGAGGATATTGCATCCGGCGACGAACAGACAGGCGATGGGCAAGAGGCACTGGGCGATGGGATGCAGAGGCGACCCCTGACGCCCATTCCGACCCATCGCCCATCGCCGATTGCCCATCGCCATCTTCAATACTCCTGATATTCCGGGTACCGCTCCCGATGCGTGTAGAAGAACCACGACGAGCGATTCGCAAAGCGACGGAGCAGTTCCAGCGCCACCGCGTCGGCGGGCAGCTCGTCCACGGTCGTGTTGGGCTTGTCGGGATAGGTCACGTTGACGTACTGCTCGAGCCGCACATCGTCCTCGATGTAACTATCGGCCTCGACCACCAGCAGGTTGCCGGCGGCCTGCCCGCTCCACACATACTGATTCCCAAGCTCGGCCAGGCGAAACTCATCGAGTTGGATCACGATCAGGCGGTCGACGCCCAGGCGCTTGGCCACCTCGTCGTAGGTCCGGTCGAGCAGGCTGGGCTCGTCGTAGAGCACGCGCTGGATCTCGGTGGCCGGCACCACGCTCTTGACTTTCGCGTTGGCCTCCAGCCGGGCGATCACCTCGGTCAGGATGGCTCCCACCACCTGCGGGCTGGTCATGTAGATCTCGCGCGAAGCGTCCACCACCACGGCCACGGTCTGGCCTTCCAGACCGTCGTAGACGCCCTCGACCTGGATCGTGCCCGTGCGCCGACGCTCGGCCTCGATGGCACCGAAGAAGCCGAAGATGTTGCACCCGCCGCCCAAGACGGGGACCAGCAACAACACGATGATGGCCAGGGATCGAGTCATGGGGTCTCCGTCTCGGGGCTTCTTCTCGCTCAGGCACTCTGGAACGTGACCATCTTGTACGCCCAAGAAGCCAGCAGGATGCCCCCGATGGCCCACCACACGCGCCCCTTGAACAGCCTGCCGCTCAGCCGCACGGTATCCACCCCGCTCACCAGGCCGTGCAGCCCGCACCAGAAGGCCATGGCCGCCACCACCGCGAACAGGGCCCCGGCCGGCTGGACCAGGAACGAGCCGATCAGATCGCCGTGGGCCGCGTGCGTGACGGCCGTGGTCATGCCGCAGGTCGGGCAGGGCTTATTGAAGGCCACCACCCAGCCGCAACTGGGCATGCCCAGGCTCGTGTGCGTGCCGTGCCCCTTCGCCGATGGGGTGAGCCCGGCCCCGATGACCAGCGGGGCCAACGCCACGACCGCCACGATGCCGCCCAGGGCCCGTGGCCCGATCGCCCACGGCCTGGGCGGCGGCGGGCTGGTCGGTGGGGTGTGGCTCGGTGTGTCGAGAACGTTGGGCATGGAGACATACTACGGGCATGGCGGCACCGGCCGCCCAATCC
Organism: uncultured Phycisphaera sp.; assembly: GCA_964352795.1. Classification (GTDB taxonomy): domain Bacteria; phylum Planctomycetota; class Phycisphaerae; order Phycisphaerales; family UBA1924; genus JAHCJI01. Next base: position 2,776 of record CAYGTM010000004.1, on the reverse strand, counting down.
ATCCAAGCCCCGAGCACGAACGAGCGGGTGCTTCCCGATGCCCGAGATGCCCGATGCCGAGTGCCCGATGCCTTTCTCCTACGGGCAACCCGCATCGAAGGCGTTCTGGAACGCCAGGAAGTCGAAGATCGTCAGCGAACCATCGCCATCGAAATCCGCTGCGGGGTCGCCCGCGTCGAAGAGGTTCTGGAACTCGAGAAAGTCAAAGATGGTGAGCTCGTCGTCGCCGTCGAGGTCGGCCCGGCATGCACCGGGGTCGACGATCGTCGCGCACACGAAGTAGCTCGCCGCCGCCAGGCTGTCCTGCACTTCCATGACGCCCATGGTCGCGTCTATGGCCGAGGCCTCGACGCGAAGCTCGTACCGGCCGGCCATCAGATCGAGCACGATCGGATCTTCGGACTCCACGAGCACCGCAGTGCCCAGGTCGTCGAGCTCGGCGACGGCCTCGAACACCACTTCGCCCGAGTCCAAGTTGGACAGCAGCAAGGACGCCTGCGCGTCGCCAGGCCGATCACGAGAGACCTCTGCTCCCAGGCGATCATCGACCACGAGGTTGAACTCGTCGATCTCCAGCGTCGCGCCGGGGCCCACCTCGAAACGCACGAAAAAAGTGCTGGTGGCCGAGGCATCTCCAAGGCCCTGGATGAACAGCTGCGCCACCGCCGACCCGCGTGCGTCGATCACGTCCTCTCCGGGGCGGAACGCGGGCTGGAAGAAACTCCGCTGCGTGGCCTCCGACCGGTTGGACGCGAAGGGCGGGATCGTCGCGCTGGCCGAGGCGGTTTCCTCGAACAGGCCGGGGTCCATCGACGACACGCTCTCGGAATCCCGCACCGGGTCATTGAAAACCAGCGACACGGCCTCGGCCGACACTTCCCGCTCGACTTCCCGGACCTGCCCGGCGGCCAGCGAGGCCAGCCCGAGCGCGGCGTACGCGCCATGCATCACTGTATTCTTCATCATTGAGTCTCCCTTTGTGTTCATGGTACCGCACACCCTCCAAGTTCGTGTCAAGACTTCGGGAAGATCGGTGCGAACTTGTCCCTATCCTCCCGCCATCATGGCCACGAACCCACCCAAACCGCGCATCCTCACCGGCGACACCCCCACCGGCCAGCTCCACCTGGGCCACCTGGTGGGCAGCCTCGAGAGCCGCGTCGCGTCCCAAGACAACTACGACTGCTTCTTCCTCATCGCCAACATGCACGCCTACACCACGCGGGCCGACAAGCCGGCGGGCATCCGCGAGAGCACGTTCGAGCTCGTCAAGGATTGGCTGGCCGTCGGCATGGACCCCAACCGCAGCACCTTCGTGCTGCAAACCGAGGTCCCCGCCATCGCCGAGCTCACGTGGTTCTTCGCGATGCTGTTGCCCTTCAACCGGGTGATGAAGAATCCAACCTTGAAGACCGAGATCAAGGACAAGGACCTGGGCGATACGTACTCGTTTGGTTTTCCGATGTACGCCGTCGGCCAGTGCGCCGACATCCTCGCGTTCCGGCCCGAGCTCATCCCCGTGGGCGAGGATCAGGTCGCCCACATCGAGATGTGCCGCGAGGCGGCCCGCCGCTTCAACCAGGTCTACTGCGGCGTCGACCCGCACGCCGAGGATAGCGAGCACGAGGCCCTCGGCGGCGTCTTCCCCATACCCGCCGCGAAGGTCGGGCGCATCGGGCGATTGGTCGGCACCGACGGCACCCAGAAGATGTCCAAGAGCCTCAACAACGCCATCTTCCTCAGCGACACCTTCAAAGAGATCAAGAAGAAGATGGGCCAGCTCTACACCGGCCGCCAGACGATGGATGAGCCGGGCGACATCGACAACGCCCTCTTCGAGTACGTCCGCGCCTTCATCCGCGACGAAAGCAGAGTCAAGGAACTCGAAACCAAGTACGCCGCCGGCGACAACATCGGCGACGGCCACATCAAGGTCGAGGTCGCCCAGGCCATCGACGAGCTCATCGCCCCCATCCGCGAGAAGCGAGCCGAGCTCGCGGGCGAGGCGGGCGACAAGATAGTCTTGGAAATCCTCCGCGAGCACGCGGCCAAGGCCAACGCGGTGGCGGAGGAGACTTTGTCGAGAGCCAAGGCGGCGATGGGGCTGGACTTCTTTGGGCGGGAGTTGCGGTTTCCGAGGTAATCCGCGAGATGGACGTCTACCTATTCCAAGGCGCACGGAGCCGCAACTGCAACGCGGCGTTCTCGAGTTTCGATGCCGCGGCCCGATGGATTCGCGAGCACGGCCTGACCGGCATGCTCCTTCGGTACACCATCGATCGCCCCAGTTACGAGGAACACCTCGCCAGCGGCACGCTGCCGCGCCTGTTTCGTGAACCCACCCCCGAAGCACGAGAGCAATACATCGACGGAGATGATTCGTGGCACTTTTGCCTCGGGCTGGAAGAATCCGAGGAGGGCTTCCTCGACGCGTTCAAACGCTGGCACGCCCGGTTTGAAGAGCCGAGATAGTTTACAAGCACGGGGCCGCCACACCCGGGCTGGTCGAACACCTCGCGCGCGTGCTGTGATACGAGTCGCATCTGTTCTGACGCCCCGGAGGGGCGCATGGGCTGTAGCCCCGGGTGGAGCCCCAAGGCGCAGCCGCGGGGCGCAACCCGTGGAATGGGCGTGCTTTTTCTCCGGTGCCCCGCCGGGGCAGAGGAACCTCAGGGTGATCCTGTCCACGGGTTGCGCGGCGGCACGCTGCGCGTGCGCGCCGCTCCACCCGTGGCTACAGCCCGGCGCCCCTCCGGGGCGATGGACCGCCCGTCTC
>CAYGTM010000003.1:0-20136 GCA_964352795.1 uncultured Phycisphaera sp. | reverse complement strand
GTTGCATGGCCGTCCATGCCGACGGCAGTGCCCGGGGCTATCGGGCCAACTTCGAGTGGCTCACACAGCCCGATCAGGGCATCGGGTCGATCGGCATCCAGAACGCCCCTCGCTATATACCCGATTGGCGGGCCTGGCGGTGAGACTTCCGGGCCCGAGTGCCGATACGGTATGGTGGATATGCCCCAGGGTACGAGCAACACACCAACGAGCAACACGCCAACAGGCAACACGCCAACAGGCAACACACCCTCGCTGGACGACCTGGATCGGCCGACGTGCCGCGTGCGCGTCGAGCGGTGCGTGTGCTTCGACCAGCCGTTCAGCAAGTTGCTCGCGCTCGCTCAGGCCGAGGGCCTGACGCAGGACGAACTCAGCGAACGCACCGGCTGTTGCACGGGCTGCGGCATGTGCAAGCCCTATGTGCGCGTGGTGCTGAGCACGGGGCGAACGAGCATCCCGCTGATGAACGGGCGGGCGCTGCGGGCGATCGCCGAAGAGGCCGAGGGCAAGGCCAAGGTCGAGAACCCCGCCGCCGACGCCTGAGATTCAGCCGCATCCGGCGTCGAACTCGTTCTGGAGCGCCAAGAAGTCGAAGACGGTGAGTCCGCCATCGCCGTCGAAGTCCACGATGGCGAGAGTCAGATTGTCGTTGCCGTTGAAATGCGGCCCTCGATGACGCTTCGGTGAGACGTGCCCCAGTCGATACAGGGTATGGGAATGATTGCCGAGGCCGCTGATGCGGCGACATTGATGTCCGGCCCCAGATCCGCCGTGTTGCCGCGCATCGTCGTATCCGTTCCCCCTGGCACCGAGATTGCCAGGTTCGCCCCCTCTGGCCCGGCCTGCTGGGCAACTCGCTCTTCTAGGCGTGCTCGTGCTGACGCCCCTGGCCCTGCTCCGCCGCCGCGCGCGGCGGGGGTTGTGCGCAGCGTGCGGGTACAAGCCGGGCGAGGGCATCAAGGCGTGCCCCGAGTGCGGGTTGGCGAAGCGCGGTTCTTGACGAGCCCCCTCGCGCGAGCGAGGGGAATGGACCCTCGAACGCCCATCCCCCTCGCTCGCGCGAGGGCTCGTTGGGGCACGCCGCGGCGCCGCGCGGCCCTCGCGTTCAACCCGCTTGCTTCGCCCGCGAACGCCGCCGGCACGCGGCCCGCACGTCGTTGCGACCCAGCACGAAGAAGCCCCAGACGAAGAACGCGGTGACGCCCAGCGTCCACGCGAGGAGGAACGCCATCATCGCGATCATGAGCCCGCCTGGGGTCGACGGGCCCTGACCGCCGCCGCTGAGGAAGCCCTGGGCCGTGAAGACCATCGCCAGGATGAACAATCCCCCAAAGAGGCCGTGCGCGATGCGGGCCAAGATGCGTGCGAGGTTCGATCGCAGCAGCACGCCGATGCCCAGCGGGAACATGACACCGAAGGCGACGCCGTACGGATTGAACTGGCCGGGCGGGTAGACGCTGGAGAACAGCATCATGGCGCCAAAGAGCACGTCAAGCGATGCGACGGTCTTGGCCGCGATGGGCAGGCGGCCGGCCCGCGGATCGGGGATTGGGCCCGGCGTCGTGGGGGGTGCGGTCTGCGGCTGCGGAGCGTCCATCGTTGAGACCGCCTCCATGCCCCGGCGCTACGCGATCGACCCGGGCTCCTGCAAAAACTTCACGATCTCCGCCAGCGCCAGCGCCGCCGTCGCGCCGTCGACCACGCGGTGGTCGCAGGCCAGGCTCAGGGGCATCTTCTTGCCGACCACCGCCTGGCCATCACGCACCACGACGGCGTCGTACACCTTGCCGACCGCCAGGATGCCGACCTCGGGTGCGTTGATCACCGGCGTGGCGAACATGCCCGCGTGGCTGCCGACGTTGCTGATGGTGAAGGTACTGCCGGAGAGGTCCTCACGCGCGGCCGAGCGGGTGCGGGCGCCGTTGGCGGCGTTCGCGATGGCGTCGGACATGCCGTAGACGTCGAGCGCATCGGCGCCCTTGATGACCGGCACCATGAGGCCCGCGTCGGTGTCGGTGGCGATGCCCAGGTGGCAGGCGTGGTGCTCAACGATGGTTTGCTCGTCCTGCTGGCCTTCCACGCGAGCATTGAGCGCGCCGAAGCGCCCGCCAGCGCGCGGGGCGATGGCCCGGCACACCGCGGCGGCAACGAACGGGAGGAAGCTGAGCTTGGTCCCCTGCTCGGAAAGCTGCCTGCGAAGGCCGTCCAAGTCGGTCACGTCCGCCTCGTCCATCACGGTGAAATGCACAGCGGTATCGACGGACTGGCGCAGGCGGTTGGCAATCGTGCGTCGCACGCCCCGGAACGGCGTCGATGCATCGCCGGACCCGGCCTTGTTCTGCTGGGCGGGATCGGGGATCGGCCGGACGCTGGCGGGTACGTAGCCGGGGGCCATTGGCACGCCGCCACCGCCGCCCATGCCCGGCATTCCGCCCATCATGCCGTAGGGCATCATCATGGGCACGGGCACCATCATCATGGGCATGCCCATCGGCATCTGGGGCATGCCGTAGCCCATCTGGGGCTGAGGCTGGAAATGTTGCTGGTACTGGGGCTGGGGTTGCTGGGACTGCGGTCCGCCCGATTGCCGATCCTGCGGCATCGGCTTGCGCGTGGTGCCGGCGTCGTGCGAGGAAGAACCCCGCGCGTGCGCTTGGGGCTCGGATGTCGGCGTGCGCTTTGCGCCGCCGGACTGCTCGAAGCTCTTGAGATCCTTCTCGAGCACGCGGCCGCCGATGCCGGTGCCGGCGACGGCGTTGATGTCGATGCCCAACTCGCGCGCCTTGCGACGCACGGCGGGGGTGGCCAGGGCCTTGCCTTCTTGCCTCGTCAGCCCCGGCGTATCGGCGCTCATCTTGCCGACCACGGTGCCGTCGTCCTCGCGAGCTTCGGGCGCATCGGGCGCGGCGGCGGCATGGTCGGTGCGGCTGGGCTTGTCGTTAGACGCCTTGGCGCTCGCCGCACTGCCACCCTCGTAGCTCACGAAGGGCTCGCCGACTTTCATCACGTCGCCGTCCTTGCCGTGCAGGGTCTTGATGGTGCCAGCGCGCGGGGAGGGGATCTCGGTGAGGGCCTTGTCGGTCTCGACCTCGGCGAGGCTCTGCTGCTCCTCGACGGTGTCGCCCTCCTTGACCAGCCACTTGATGACCTCGGCCTCTTGCAGGCCCTCGCCGATGTCCGGGAGGAGGAAGATGTTGGGATCGCTTGAAACTTTGCCGGCCATGGGATTCCTCGGGAAGGCATTAGGGATTGGGGATTAGGCATTAGGAAGGAGTCGCATCGTGGCATGGCAGGACTAATGCCTAATCCCCAATGCCTAATGCCTTCTTCAGTACGCCAGCACCTGCTCGATGGCTTCCTTGATACGCGGAGCCTCGGGCAGGTAGTGGTTCTCGAGCTTGTAATACGGCATGACGGTATCAAACCCAGTCACACGCTGGACGGGGGCTTCAAGGTGCAGGAAGCACTTCTCTTGCAGGATCGTCGCGATCTCGGCACCCATTCCCGCCGTGCGCGGGGCTTCGTGGGCGATGACGCAGCGGCCGGTCTTCATCACGCTCTGCACGATCGTGTCCTCGTCCATCGGATAGATCGTTCGCATGTCGATCAGTTCGACGCTGATGTCTTCGGGTAGTTCGTCGAGGGCCGCGAGCGCCTGGAACACCGTGGCGCCCCAGGTGATGACGGTGACGTCCTCGCCCTCGCTGACGATCTTGGCCTTGCCGATCTCGACGATGTAGTCGTCCTCGGGCACATGCTCCTTGTAGCTGCGGTACACGCGCTTGGGCTCGAAGAACATCACCGGGTCGGGGTCGCGGATGGCGGCCAGCAAGAGGCCCTTGGCGTCATACGGCGTGCTGGGCATGACGACCTTCAAGCCAACATGATGGCTGTAGATCGCCTCGGGGCTGTCGCTGTGGAGCTCCGGCGCGTGGATGCCGCCGCCCACGGGCACGCGGACGGTCAGCGGTACGGTGATGGCCCCGCGCGTGCGGGTGCGCATGCGCCCCGCGTGGTGCACGATCTGGTCGTACGCCGGCCCGAGGAAGCCCTCGAACTGGATCTCGGGGACGGGCCTCATGCCGTTGATGGCCAGGCCGATGGACGTGCCCAGGATGCCGCTCTCGGCCAGCGGCGTGTCGACCACGCGGTCCTCGCCGAAGCGCTTCTGGAGGCCGTCGGTCACGCGAAAGACGCCGCCGTTGAGGCCGACGTCTTCGCCGAGGATCATGACGCGGCTGTCGCGTTCCATTTCCTGGGCGAGGGCGAGGTTGATGGCCTGGACGAGGTTGAGTTCAGCCATGGTTAGTCCTGATCCTGGGTTGTATCGCTCGGACGCCGAATCCGAATCTTGTCAGCGCTGATGACGACGAAGCATCGCGCCCAATGATTCGCATCGTTCGTGGCCAGAACGTCATCGAACCTTCGGAGAATTGCGGCGCGATCCTGAGGCTTGTCCCGGTAAAGGATAACGCCGGGGTGCGTACCCGGGATGAAGCTGCGGACATCAGAAAAGTCCAGATCAGCCGTGACGATGGCGCGTTCTGCTTCGATGGCCGCTGGCCAGACTTCAGAATCGGGATGGCCCAACAGGCCCTCCTCCATCACGCTGTCCGCGTCATGGCCATGTCTCTGGAAGACTGCCGTCAGTCGCTGGGGTAAGTTCTCGTCGATCTTGAACCTCACACGGCCTCCCGGAACGGTGGCGGGGGCGCTGGAATATCTTCAACCGCGGACGAAGCCGCGAACGCGATCGCCGCCCGCAGGTGATCGTCTGTCAGAGAAGGAAAGTCCTTTCGCAACTCCTCTACCGAATCTCCCACGGCGATCGAAGCAAGGATGATCCGAAGCAAGACCCTTGTCCCACGGAAGACAGGTTCCCCCCCACAGATGTCGGGATCACGGTGGATGTGCTGGTGGTAATCAAAGCCGGCCATCTGTATCGCTCCCCTAGTGCGCAGCCCGGGCGCCAAGCCCGGCCTGCTCGGGGTTCTGCCCCAGCGACGTCGTCCGCATCGTGTCGCGCTGCACGCGCAGGCTTTCGGGAAGCTCGGCGAACGTGTAGTCGAAGATGTCGTCCACGTCGGGCTTGGGCATCTCCTCGGCGGTCTTGACGACTTCCTGCACGATGGCCTTGGCCTTGGCTTCCAGCGCTTCCTGCTGCTCGTCGCTCCACAGGTCCTTGTTCTCCAGGTACTTCCGCAGGCGGATCAGGGGGTCCTTGGCCTTCCACGCGTCCAACTCCTTGGTGTCGCGGTAGCGGCTGGCATCGTCGGCGGTGGTGTGGTCGGCCAGGCGATAGGTCACCGCCTCGATGAACGAAGCGCCTTCACCCTTGCGAGCCCGCGCGTGGGCCTCCTTCGTCGCCGCGTACATCGCGAAGAGGTCGTTGCCGTCGACCTGGATGGTCGGGATGCCATACGCGAGTGCCTTCTGCGCGAAGGTCTCCGACGCGGTCTGCTTCTCACGCGGCACGCTGATGGCCCAGGAGTTGTTCTGGCAGATGAACACGCACGGTACCTTCAGCACGCCCGCGAAGTTGGCCGCCTCGTGGAAGTCGCCCTCGCTGGTGGCACCGTCGCCGAAGTAGGTCAGCGCGACGCTGTCCTCCTTGCGCATCTTGGCGGCCCAGGCGATGCCCACGGCGTGCAGCATGTGCGTGCCGATGGGCACGCTCAGCGGCATGACCTTGACGCCCTCGGGGATCTTGCTGCCCCGCTCGTCGCCCATCCAATAGTTGAGCACATAGTGCATCGGCAGGCCGTGCATGAACAGGGCCGCGTTCTCGCGGTAGGCCGACACGAGCCAGTCCTGGCCCTTGCGGGCGGCCAGCGCGCTGCCGATGGCCGCGGCCTCCTGCCCCTTGTTCTGGGGGAAGGTGCCCATGCGGCCCGAGCGTTGCAGCTTGAAGGCCACCTCGTCATACTGACGGCAGATGGTCATGTGCTCATACGACTGCTGCACCTGCTCGTCGCCCAGGATGTCCTTGCCGAACTCTTTGGCCAGTTTGCTATCGAGCTTGCCGTTCTCGTCGAGGATTTGCAGGTGCTCGATCTGCGTCTTGTAGGCGACCTTGCGGGGCATGGGGCCTCCCTTACAGGTGTGGAGGTGGGGGGTGAAACGGGTGTCGGGCCGAGCGCACCATAGCCGTCGGCCCGGGGTCGGGTCGGCGGCACGGGTGTGCTCCGCCGGGAGTGCTGCGAACGCGTGAGTTTAGGTCGCCGCCCCGGCGTGGGCTTCGAGGCCGATCTTCTGCGCCGCGTTGTCGCCGGGGAACTGCTTGATGGCGTCCTGCTTGGTGCCGCGCCCTTCGCCGTGCTGGTCGGTAGGGGTGCGTTCGGGAATGATGAACAGGTCGGCGGGCATCGTCGAGTTGTGGGCCATCGCCGCGTCGGCCGCCGCGAACAGCGTGTCGTCCGCGTTCTCGTACAGCTCGCGCCAGTTGGCGTGGATCCATTGCTCGGCCAGATCGAAGAAGTGGGCCGCGGCGGCCTTGTTCTTCTCCATCTCCGGGCCGCTCTTGCCCTCGCGGATGTCCTTGTCCAGCCGGCTCAGCGTGCAGGCAAAGGCGTGCAGGTAGATGGCGTTGAGGGCCAGCCGGCTCTGCGGCACCTGCCGGCTGACCAGCTCGGCGTCGTACCTCTTGGAAGTAATCTTGAACTGGTGGCTGTGCTCGCGGATGAGCTTCGCCAAACGGTCGGCCTGGGGCTTGAGGCTCGCGTGCACCTTGGTGATGCTCGGGGCCTTGGGGCGGATGCCCAGGAACACCTGCGCGCCCAGCGGCACGGCGGCCCTGAGGGTCTTGGGCTGCATGAGGTTGGGGATGATGCGGCTGAGGTTCTGGCCGAATCCCTCGTCCTTGTCCCAGTCGACCTTCAGCTTGATCCCAAGCATGGCCTCGCCGAGCTGCTTGCCGCCGTAGCCGAAGATGAACGACCACATCAGGTCGTTGCTGCCCTCGACGATAATATTAATGCGGCTGTCGCGGAAGATCCGCTCGACCTCGTTCTCGGTCATGTAGCTCTCGCCGCCCATGATCTGCACCGCGCTGTTGACCACGCGCCAGCCCATCTCCGAGCAGAAGACCTTGCACATGGCCGTCTCGACCATGATGTCCTCGTCGTGGCGGTCGAGCATGCCGGTGGTCATGTACAGCATCGCGTCCATCGCGTACGTCAGGGCGGCCATCTGGGCAATGTGCTGCTTGACCAGGTCCTTGTCGGCCAGGGGCGCGTTGAACTGGTAGCGCGTCTGGCTCCAGCGAATCCCCTGGTCCATCGCGCGCTTGGCGCCGCCCAGCATGCCGGCGCTCAGCGTGCACCGCCCGTAGTTCAGGCACGTCAGGGCGACGTTCAGCCCGCGGCCCTCCTTATGGAGCAGGTTGGCCTTGGGGACCTTCACGTCCTTGAAGCGGATGCGGGCCTGCCAGGTGCCGCGGATGCCGCACTTGCTGCGGTTCTTCTGGTAGATGTCCACGCCTGGCATGTCCGGGTGGCACACCAGGGCGGTGACCTTGTCCTTGCCGTCGATCTGCTGCTTGCACATGACCGTGAACAGGCCGCTGATCGCGCCGGACGTCGCCCACTTCTTCTCGCCGTTCAAGATGTAATGCTCGCCGTCGGCGCTCAGCTCGCAGCGCGTCTCCTGCCCGCCGGCGTCGCAGCCGACGTTCGGCTCGCTGAGACAAAACGCGCTGAGCCACTCCTTGGCCAGCTTGGGCAGCCACCGCTTCTTCTGCTCGTCGGTGCCGAACAGCATCACCGCCTTGCAGCCGATCGACTGGTGGGCGCTCACCAGCACCGCCGTGCTGCCGCAGTACTTGCCGATGGTCTCCAGGATCCGGTTATAGCTGGTGATGCCCATGCCCAGCCCGCCAAACTCCTTGGGGATGGTCATGCCCAGCACGCCCAGGGCGAACAGCTTGTCGATCACCCAGCGGGGGATCTCCTGGTCCTGGTCGATGGCGATGCTCGGGTGCTCGTTCTGGAGGTACGCCTCGACGGTGGCCACGAGCGCATCGCACTCGGCCTTCTCGCTTTGCGGTTGCTGGGGGAAGGGCAGCATGAGGTCTTCCCGGAAGCGCCCCCAGAACAGGTTCTTGGCCACGCCCATCGATTCGGGCTCGGCCCCCAGCAACTCCTCGGCCTCGGCCAGCATCTTGCGGTCGGCTTCGGACACGCCCTTCATGTTCTTCAGGTCGGCCATCGTTTCGGTATCCTCCGTCGGACACGATAGGCTCGCTACCCCGAGCCACCCGTACGAGGTGGGGATTGTGGCCATGGCAGGCCGGGGTAGGAGGCGGCCGGAAGAAAACAGGGGCTACACCGACGCATGGAAGCGAGTGCGGTGGGTCTCTCCCACCGTACGTCCCAAGTGGGGTATGGCATGCTCGCGGAAGATCAAAAAAAGGGCCAGATTGCCCTTATCACTTGAGTGCGTCAACAACAAGCTCCCGGACGGTTGCCGGAAGCGATCGATTCAAGCGGGCTTCAAGGGTGCGTTGTTCCTCCGTCATGGGCTGAAACTCGACTTCCAGCTTGCGAACCTCGGGAGGAATCATCTTCTCCATGTCATGCATGACCTCCTCCATGTTCCTGCCTTCTTGGGCACCGAGATCGACTTTGCAGCCTTTAGCGTGCTGGCAATCAGCGGCCTGAGTTTTTTGACGCATGTTAACGCTCCTTTCCATACAGGGTTGTGGCAATCCATATCCGAACAGATCCCACATACCTTCTTCCCACTTGTCGGGCTCGGCGTGGAATTTCAACCCCGATTCACCCGATGACTATCGAAATAGTAGGTTCAGTGGCAAGGTTTGGTGTTATAGGACTTTTCATGGATAGTTCACATCCTATTGAACCAAACCCGCAACACGAGGCTGTGAAAGCCCATCTGGGCGAGATCAAGCGAGCTGTCACCGCGGTCTGGCACAGGAGCAAGCCACCAACCCTCACTCGAGACGATCTTGTGCAGGTGACGCTGACGGAAGTTCTAGGTGTTCTCGGGCGAGAGCATGTCGAAAACCTCGTGGGGCTGGCGGTACGGATCGCGCGCAGACGGGCCATTGACGACATCCGACGTGTTTCGCCGCGCGGACCGTCAGGTCCCGGTGAAGCCTTCGTGCCCGAGGCATCGAACGAGCGGTTGAGGTGGGCGATCCATGAAGCCGTGGCAGGCTTGAGTTCGGCTGCTCGTGAAATATTACGGCACCGATTCGTGGATGGTGAAACACTCCGAGTGATCGGGCAACGGCAGGGCGTGACACCCCAAGCGGTGTTCGGGGCGATCGAGCGCGCCCTGGGAGAACTCCGCCGAGAACTCGCCAGCATGGCCGAGTCAGATCGAGACCTGCGCGATGCGCTCGACGAGCATTGGCCAGATTGGCGGGATTGACACTGCCAAGTTGCGAAGTGTCATCCCCACAGCGCGTCGTTGATCGTCGCCGGGCCATCATCCGGCTGGCTGCGATGGATATCAATCCACAACACGCGGACCTCTTCGCTGGGATGGCGACGTTCCGCGACATCGAGAAGGACGGCATACATATCGATCGCATAGTCGCGCGGGATGGACGTGTCGGGCTCGATCCGGCCGATCTCATGCACCGCAATGAGGCCACAACGCTTCTCTCGGAGCAGTTCGAGGCTCCGGAGGTACCTTTTTGCATATGTGAGAAGCGGCTCTTTAAGGTGTTTGAGAAGTCGAGTCACACGCTCGGACTCTTCCTCCCTGAGGGCGTGACGAGGCTCAAGCCGTGGCAGACCTCGAGCCGGGCCCGCTAGAAACTCGTACAACGCTTGCCGCGCGTATCGATCGATCATGTCGACGGCATCTCTGGTGACCCAATCGGCCTGTTCCACGAATCGAAACATGGTGGTCCCCCTTGTGATGGAATGGCACGGACACAAGTCTCGATCGCCGACCTCAACAGGCCATTCGGGTTTCGTTACTTGGGCCGACAACCCAGTGTTACCCGGATAGGCGTGCGTATCGACCAATATGTGCATGGGTATATACCCGTATTCAAGATTATCAGCGGCTGAAGAACGCCGCGATCGCTGCCTTGCCCGCGTCCTCGTGCCGCAGGCGGACCAAGTGGTCCCGCTCGCATTGGAGGGCGGCGGCCCAGCCCAGGGCCAGGCCGTGCTTGACGGCGCTGGCGACGGCCTTGGCAGGTCCGGTGTCGGGCAGTTGGGGCCCGACCGCGTCGAGCGCCTCGCGCACGGGCTGGGGGTTGCGGCCGATCCACTTCAGGGGGGCACCGTCGCGCGTGGGGGCCGGGCCCTGACCCCTGATCCAGTCGGCGGCCAGTTGCCGCAGGCCCGAAGCGTCCTGGGCGATCAGGTCGAAGAGCCCCGCGTCGGCGGCCTCGGGATAGGGCAGGGGCGTGCCCGACGCCGTCTTCTCGATGGCCACGCCGGGGTTGATGCGGGCGGGCAGCAGGTTGGTGCCGCCCCAGCCGGGGCAGATCGAGAGGCCCGCCTCGGGCAGGCCGACGGGGTAGGGCTTGGTGCCCGGAGCCCCGATGAGCCCGTCGCAGTGCATGGCCAGTTCGAGACCGCCCCCAAGGGCGGCCCCATTGATCGCGGCGGCCGTCCACACGGGCATCTGGTGCAGCCGAGCGAAAACGCCGGCCCCGAACTCGAGATACGCGTGCAATTCAGCGTCACTCAGGTCTCGCACGGCCTTGAGGTCGGCCCCGGCGACGAAGACTTTCTCTGAGGCGCTGGCCAGCACGACGCCAGCGACGCCATCGAGGTCGAGCCCCGCCAGCGTGGCGTCCAGGGCCTCGAGCAGCGGGCGGTCGAGCACGACGACGGGCGAGTCCTGTTTCAACTCGACGATGAGGACGGGAACGCCGCGGTCGTCGGTGTGGGTGGGCAGTGGGGTGGTCATGGAGGGGCTCCGAGGGTGGACTGAGGCGAGTCTACGCCCGGGGCACGAAAAAGCCCGGCGTGGGGACCGGGCTTAGGCATACGGATGCACGCGTGGCCAAAAAGAACCCGCGTGCGGGCTGACTTATCGATGACCGGGCCGCGCCAGCCGCAGGCGTGTCGATCTGGGCGTCGATGCCGCCAGTGGGGACGCTCGCGAACGAGCCGCAGCCAGCGCCCGTGCTCGGGCGGATGTAGATCTCCACGCGGCGGTTCTGGCGCGTGTTGCCGGTGCTGCTGTTGGGCACCATCGGGCCGTGCTCGCCCCAACCGGCGACGCCGATCTGGCCGTGAGGCAGGGCCGAGTGCCTCATGCCTTCTCTTCCCAACCCCTCAATCGTCCTCGTCCTTCGGTGCCGCTCGCATGAGCTTCTCGCCCTGCTCGGGGGTCATCGAGCCCTCGGCGATGTAGGCGGCAATCTCGCGCCGGGTCTTCTCGCGGGCCACCGATTTGATGGTCGAGCCAGCGATGCTGAACACGATGGCCACGATGGCGATCGTGCCGCCCACGATCCAGAACACCCCGCCGTCGTCCACGATCTGCTCGATGATCGGTTGCATTGCGAATAGCCTCCAACGGCCGTCAGTGGCCCCCTGAGGGCCGCTTGCCGCCAATGGTATTGTTGGGCGGCCGATCGGCGTCGTTTCAGGGCCCCGGGTCAGGATTGGAGAATCACCGATGGATCGAACCGGAAGAGGCGTGCTTCTGTGCCTGACGATGCTCATCATGCTGACCACGCTCCTGGCGGCGGGCTGCCAGGGCCGAAAACTCGCGCCTTCGGGCCGCTGGCCGACGGTGCTGCTGGTGCTGACCAACCATGCAGAGATGGGGGATACCGGCGAGCCCACCGGCTTCTACCTGAGCGAGGCCGCCCACCCCTGGCACGTCTTCAATGACGCGGGCTGGGCCGTGGTGCTCGCCAGCCCCCTGGGCGGGGATGCGCCCATCGACCCGCGCAGCCTCGAAAACCTCGACGAGCAGAGCCGGGCGTTCCTCGACAAGTTCGCCAAGGGGGGCGTGGTGCCCGGCACCGCGAGGCTCGAAGCCATGCATGCCCGCAAGTTCGACGCGATCTTCTTCGCCGGCGGCCACGGCACGATGTGGGATTTTCCCGATAGCCCCAGCGTTCGCTCCGTGGCAGAGGGTGTCTACAAGAGCGGCGGAGTGGTGGCGGCGGTCTGCCACGGCCCGGCGGCGCTGGTGAATCTCACATTGAAGGGCAAGCCCCTGATCGCCGGCAGGCGTGTCACGGGCTTCACCAACGCCGAAGAGGACGCCGTCGAACTGACCGACGCCATGCCCTTCCTGCTCGAAACCCGCCTGCGCGAGCTCGGGGCCGAGTTCGTTGGCGCCGCCAACTTCGAGCCCAACGTGGTGGTCGACGGCCGCCTGGTCACAGGCCAGAACCCCGCCTCGGCCCGCGGGGTGGCCCAGGCGGTGGTGCGGGTGGCCAGTCAGGAAGAGGAATAGGAAGAGCGGGTGAACGGACTCGAACCGTCGACATTCAGCTTGGGAAGCTGACGTTCTACCACTGAACTACACCCGCGTGAGTCCGCTGGAGTATAGCAACCGGGTCCCCGCGGTTGTGGGGGCTACCCCTGGAACAGGCCCGAGCCATTTGGCCCATCCGGCCCATCCCGCCCGGCCTCGTCCTCGCCTGGCCGCACCGGCGCGCTCACGCCCACATGCGCCGCGCCCGCCTCGGTCAACTCACGTCCACGCCGGTGCCTCGCCACGAAGCCCAGCTTCAACAGGAACGGCTCGACCATGTCCTCGAGCGTGCCGGCGTCCTCGTTCATGGTCGCCGCCAGGGCCTCGAGGCCCACGGGCCCGCCGTTGTAGGTCGTGCCGATGATCCGCAGGTAGGCCCGGTCGAGTTGGTCGAGGCCCAGCGCGTCGACCCCCTCGAGTGCGAGCGCCTGATCGACAGTTGCCGCCGTCGCTCGGCCGTCGGACCGAACCGACGCGAAGTCGCGCACGCGACGCAGCAGGCGATTGGCGATGCGTGGCGTGCCCCGGCTCCGCCGCGAGATGGCGTCGATGGCGGGGGCTTCGATGGCCAGGTCCAGCAGGCCCGCGCTCCGCTCCACGATGGCGGCCAACTCGGCGACCTCATAGAACCGCAAATGGTGGATGAGCCCGAACCGGCTGCGCAGCGGCGCGCTCAGCAGCCCCGCGCGAGTGGTCGCCCCGATCAGCGTGAAGGGCTTGCACTTGATCTGCACCGTCCGAGCGTTCAGCCCCGCGTCGAGCGTCACATCGACGCGGAAGTCTTCCATGGCCGGATACACGAACTCCTCGACCGCCGCCGGCGTGCGGTGGATCTCGTCGATAAACAATACGTCGCCGATTTCCAGCCTCGTCAGCGCCGCCACCAGGTCGGTGCCGCGCGAGAGCGCCGGCCCGCTGGTCACATGCACCTTCGTGCCCATCTCGGCGGCGATCACATGCGCCAGCGTCGTCTTGCCGAGCCCGGGTGGCCCGTGCAGCAGCACATGGTCGAGCGCCTCACCCCGTCCGCGGGCCGCCTGCACCGCGATGGCCAAGCGTTCCAGCGTGTCGCGCTGGCCCACATACTCGGCCATCCGCTGCGGGCGCAGCGCCCAGCCCGCGTGCTCGTCGGCGGTGTCGGTGGCGGTGGGGGCGATGACGCGATCCAGGGCCATGCTGCGGTTCCTTCAGAGAAGGTATAGGTTCGTTCGCAAGAACACGCCGATCGCTGCGGTTTATCTCGCGCTGGTCGGCAGCCCCTTGCTACGCCACAGTTCGAGAAGCTCCTCGCGCGTGGTGGGCGTCCAGCGAGATCCATCTCCCCGCTCGCTGCCCAGAAACGCACCGTTCGAGTCATAGAGCGAGATCGAGCGAGCCTCCCCGCCCAGTTCGGTGCTCAGCCGCCAGGCGGCCTGACCCTGTTCCGCTTCGAGCTCGAACTGCCGGTAGCGCACGCTCGTGTCCCCGCCCGCGTAGGCGTACACGCCGTAGATCGTCAGGGCTTCCTGGCCGATCAGCAACTGCGGGAGCAGATAGAACTCCACCTGATTGAGATACCCACGGGGCGGCACGGCCGGCTGGAACGTGTTCGATGCGCTGCCCCGCCGAGCGATCTTCATCTCTTCACCATCGCGCACGCCAAACTCCGTATTCACGATCGGCTTGCCCTCACCCTGCCGGAACGTGGTCGAAGCCGTCCAGGTTTCGTGCTCGCGGTCGGGCGTCACGAAGCAGATGATCCGGGTGTCGATCAGCGTCCACTCGCCGGCAAGCGAGCGCTCGACCATCCGCCCGTCCATGCGCACCAGGTACCCCTCGACGCGGTCGTCCTCGCTCCACGAGTCCTCGCTTCGCTCGGGGTTGGTCTCGCCTCGACGGCCCTTCCACGCCCGGATCCACCGATAGCCGCTCTCGGAGTCGTCCATCGTCAGGCCCGTGCCCGCCGGCACGCTCAGGCGGTCCCAGCGATCGTCGACCAGGGCGATGGCCCGCTCGTAATCGGCTGCCGTCAGCGTGGCCAGCAGGGCCTGGGTGGTCTCGATGGCCACGGCCCGGGTCGCGGCCACCTGGGTGTTTCCAGAGAACTGCGCGCTCTTCAGAACGGCCAAATAGGCCAGTTTGGCCTCGACCCTATCGGCCGGCTCGCACATCAGGTCGAAGCTCACCATCTGCCCCGCCCCGGCGTCCACCAGCGTGTACATGCGCAGGCGGGTGTGGTCGGCCTCGGGGAACTCGACGTAGAACCTCGACGCCGGCCGGCCCGCCACGGTGAGCCCCTTCTCCCGACCCACCAGCTCGGCCCGGCTCTCGTTGGCCTCGGGGCCGGCCCGATCCACGCGATAACTGCCCATCAGGTTTTCCAGCACGCGATCGGTCAGTTCGTCCACGGGCAGGTCGCCGTCGGTCCCCCTGACGTGGGCAAGGCCCATCGTCCGCTGTTGGGGGGCCTGGATCATCAGGAACCAATGGCCGAGCAGGGGGCTGATCTCCAGGGTGGGGACATCCCCACGATCCGCCCGGAAGCCGCTGGAGTCTTGGGGGATTTCGACCTCGAGGCCCACCGGGTCGAGGGCGAGAGGCTCTGAAGCCATGACCACCGTCGACGGCCCGCCTTGGGCGAAAACGGAATCAACGGCTCCAAAAAACGCGACAAGCGACAGGACGATCGGGGCAGGGAACACGAACGTAAAGGATCTGATGGGCTTCATGCACCCCTCCGTGGGCCGAATCGAGGGCGGAATCGAAGGTTGGGGCTCGGCGGCCAGCGACACCGCTTAGAGGATAGCTCGGTAGCGCCCCCGGCCCGATCTTCACATTCCTTGCCTCCGGCAGTTGACGGGGGTTCGCAGCCATCTATCCTTCTCTCCGCGCTGGTGGCGGGGGCTGCGGCCCTCCGGGCGCGGGTCAGTGCCGCTCGGGCTTTTCGTGCCCAATGGGCGGTTGACGCAGAACTTGGAAGGCAGGAGGTTGGCGGGCCCATGCAAGGTGGTCGCATTCGAATTCGGATGGAAGCGTACGACCACATCGCCCTCGATGCTTCGGCTCGAGAGATCGTGGACCATGCCAAGCGCACCAACGCCCGAGTGGCCGGCCCCGTGCCCCTGCCCACGCGTATCGAGCGATACACGGTGCTCCGTGGCCCGTTCATTGACAAGAAGAGCCGCGAGCAGTTCGAGATCCGCACGCACAAGCGGATCATCGACATCCACGAGCCCAACGCCCGCACCGTCGAGGCGCTGAACCGGCTCGTGGTGCCCGCTGGTGTCTTCGTGAAGATCAAGGCCTGACGAACCCTCCCGGAACGTCAGCACAACAGGAATCGTTCGCTTCCTCTGGCACGGGCAACCCCCGATAGCCACGAAGCAAGGTGGAAATGACCATGGCAGGCGGAAGCAACAAACTGGGACTCATCGGTCGCAAGATCGGCATGACCCGCGTCTATCTCGACAACGGCGTCTCGGTCCCCGTGACCGCCATCGAGGTCGGCCCCGGTGTCATCACCCAGATTCGCACGCCCGAAGTCGACGGCTACTCGGCCGTCCAGGTCGCGGGCCAGGACGCCCGTCCGCGCCGCGCCACCTTTCAGATCATGGGCCACGATGCCAAGGCCGGCACCGGCCCCAAGGCCGTGCATGTCGAGTATCGCATGGACGAGGCCGAGGCCGGCGGGTTCGAGTTGGGCCAGACCGTTTCGGTCGACCACTTCACGACCATCAAGTTCGTGGATGTGACGGGCACCAGCAAGGGCAAGGGCTTCGCCGGCACCATGAAACGGCATAACTTCAAGGGCCTGCGCGCCAGCCACGGCGTGGAGCGCAAGCACCGTTCGCCCGGTTCGATCGGCGGCCATGCCACCAACCGCGGCTTCTCGGGCAAGCTCAAGAAGGGCAAGAAAATGAACGGCCAGATGGGCAACGTGCGCGTCACCGTTCGCAATCTCGATGTTATCCGGGTCGAGTCGGATCGCAACCTGCTGCTGGTCAAGGGCCCCGTGCCCGGCGCCAACGGCGGCATCCTGCGCATCCGCCCCTCGGTTCGTTTGCGGCCCACCAAGGCCGCCGTCCAGAAGGCCGCCGGCTGACGGACACGCAGGTACGCAGGACGCCCCCTCGTCGAGAAGTTTCGACGACGGGGCGGCCCGAGAGGTCGCCTAGGGGCGAAACCGCCGGGTCAGGACAAACAGGTTGGGGCCACAACCCGTTCGGTGTGGTCCCAGGAACAGACGGCCGAGTCTGATCCGAGCCCCCTCCCGCAAGTGTGTTGCTTGTGGGGTCAAGACCCGAAAGGGTCGGCACCCAATAGGGGTGGGCCGGTGCGGCAGGCGACACTCCCCTGAGGGGGTCGCATAGGCGTCAGGAGCGAGCACGATGGATGTGCCGGTCTACAACATGCAGGGTGATTCGGTCGGCTCTATGTCGATCGATGAGGCCATTCTGGGCGGGTCGCTGAACCCCCAGCTCATCAAGCAGGCCTATGTCTGCTACCACGCCAACACGCGCCAGGGCAGCGCCCGGACCAAGGGCCGCGGCCAGGTCCACGGCTCGACCCGCAAGATCTACAAGCAGAAGGGCACCGGCCGCGCTCGCCACGGCAACAAGAAGGCCCCCCAGTTCCGCAAGGGTGGCCACGCCCACGAGAAGCGCCGCATCCGCGAGGACTACCACCTCTCGATGCCCAAGAAGATGCGTCGCAAGGCGAATCTCAACGCGCTGCTGGCCAAGCTCATCGACAACGAGGTGAAGATCGTCGACAGCCTGAGCTTCGACAGCCCCTCCACCAAGGCCATGGCCGGCCTGCTGAGCGCCCTGGGCATCAACCGCACGGTGCTGCTGGCCCTGCCCGAAGGCGCCGTCAACGTCCGCCTGAGCGCCCGCAACATCGACGACGTGAACCTGTGCCGCAGCGATCAGCTCACGGCCTGGAACCTCCTGAACAGCCGTTTTGTCATCGTCGAGAAGGCCGAACTCGAAGCCTTCCTCGCTGGTCCGCACACGCAGATCGGCAAGGACGCCAAGATCGAGCCGCGCGGTCGCAAGGCCGGCACCGATGGGGAGGCCGCCTGATGCACCCGAGCACCGTGATCAAGACCCCCATCGTCACCGAGCGCAGCACCGCGACGATGGCCGAGCACAACCGCTACACCTTCCTGGTCGACCGCCGGGCCGACAAGACGACCATCAAGCACGCCGTTGAATCCCTCTACGGCGTCAGAGTGCTGGGGGTCACCACGCAGGTGCGCAAGTACCGCGAGCGTCGGCTGAAGTACGGTTATGTCCAGCAACCCCCCACCAAGAAGGCCATCGTGCGCCTGGCCGAAGGCCAGACCATCGAACTGTTCTGAGTCGAGTGAGCGCTTCGGAGACACACCATGCCTATTCGCATCTACAAACCAACCTCGGCCGGCCGGCGCAATGCCTCGGTGAACACCCACGCCGAAGTGGACAAGAAGCGCCCCGAGAAGGCCCTGCTGAGCCCCCTCAAGAAGAAGGGCGGCCGCAACCACACGGGCGTGATCACCGTGCGTGGCCGTGGCGGCGGCGCGAAGCGCATGTACCGCCAGATCGACTTTCGCCGTAAGGACCGTGACGGCATCGCCGGCAAGGTCATCGGCATCGAGTACGACCCCAACCGCTCGAGTCACATCGCCCTGATCGAGTACGCCGACGGCGTCAAGCGCTACGTCATCTGCCCCAAGGGCCTCAAGACGGGCATGACGATCCTTACGTCGAGCGAATCGGCCATCGAGCCCAACGTGGGCAACTGCATGCCCCTGCGGTTCATCCCCTCGGGCCTCGAGGTGCATTGCGTCGAACTGGCCGTGGGCAAGGGTGCCCAGATGTGCCGGTCGGCCGGCTCCTATGCCCGCCTGACCAACCGCGAAGGCAAGTACGCCACGCTGGTGTTGCCCTCGGGCGAAACCCGCCGCGTGAGCCTCGACTGCCGGGCGGTGGTGGGGCCAGTGGGCAACAGCGACCACCAGCAGCGCCGCCTGGGCAAGGCCGGCCTGACGCGCCACCTGGGCCGCCGGCCGATCACCCGCGGCGTGGCCAAGAGCCACCACGCCCACCCCCTGGGTGGTGGTGAGGGCCGAAGCAAGAGCAACCGCACGCCGGTCAGCCCCACGGGCGTGGACGCCAAGGGTGGCGGCACCCGCAACAAGAAGCAGTACAGCACGCAACTGATCATCCGTCGCCGTCGCAGCAGGCGGTACGGGCAGTTGTCCAAGTGAAGTTTGTGCAAGTGAGCAGGAATCGGCCGGAAGTGCCGTCGAACGTTGGAAGCACTGGCAGGAGCGTGAAGCATGGGTCGTAGCCTCAAGAAGGGTCCGTTCGTCGACGAGAAGCTGTATTCGAAGGTGATGAAGCAGCAAGAGTCGGGCGAACGCGAACCCATCAAGACCTGGGCCCGCCGGTGTACCATCGTGCCCGAGTTCGTGGGCCACACGTTCCAGGTGCATAACGGTCGGACGTTCCTGGAAGTGTTCGTGACCGAGGACATGGTGGGCCACAAACTGGGCGAGTTCTCGATGACGCGCACCTTCCGAGGCCACACGAACAAGAAGGAAGGCATCAAGTCGGGCAAGTAAGCCTGCTAGAGCCAGCGGATTGACAGAGACTCGATCGGTCAGGGATAGCGAACGGACGACTTCGGAGATCATCGGTGAGACTGCGTAGCGACCAACTGAAGAAGTTTGCCGACGAGGCCGGGGCCACGGTGGAAAACCTGGCCGAAGCCGTCCGTCCGCTTGGCCTGCCCGGTGACCAAGCCGATCGCGCGGTGCGCAACTGGCTGGCCGGGCGTCCCAAGCCCAGCTGCAAGGCCCCGCACATCATGGCCCTGGCCCGGGTGGTCAACGCCGAGCCGCGCGACATCGCTCGGTTCGTCAGCGAGGTCCGCTTCCATCGCGGGAGCACGCAGAAGGCCCGCCTGGTGGCCGACCTCATCCGCGGCAAGACCGTGGACGAAGCGCTCAATCTGCTGAACTTCAGCCAGAAGCGTGCCTCGTATAACATGGCCAAGGCCCTCAACGCGGCCATCGCCGACGCCGAACTGGCCGACGCCGATGTCACCGAGTTGTTCGTGGTCGAGAGCCGCGTGGACGAGGGCCCGCACATCAAGCGATTCCGCCCCAAGGATCGCGGCCGGGCCCACCCCATCATCAAGCAGACCAGCCACATCACCGTGGGCGTCCAGGAGCGAGCATAATGGGACAGAAGATTCATCCCTTCGGCTTCCGTCTGGGCATCACCGAAGCGCACCGCAGCCGGTGGTACGCGCCCAAGGCCATCTACGGCGAGTTGCTCGTCGAAGACCAGCGCATCCGCGAATACCTCGACAAGCGCCTGAATCGCAACCCGGGCCGTCCCCACGCCGCCGTGGCCAGCGTCGAGATCGAACGCACCCGTGAGGAACTTGTCGTGCTGATCCGCACGGCTCGCCCGGGCGTGGTCATCGGCCCCAAGGGTGCCGAGGTCGAGCGCATGACCGAAGAACTCCAGCTCATGACCGGCCGCAAGGTGTCGATCAAGATCCTGGAGATCAAGAACCCCGACATGAGCGCCCAGCTCGTGGCCGCCAACGTGGCCGAGCAGCTCAGCCGTCGTTCCAGCTTCCGCCGCGTCGTGAAGATGCGTGCCGAGAGCGTGATGCAGAACGGCGCCAAGGGCGTGAAGATCCAGATCTCCGGCCGCCTTGGTGGCGCCGAGA
>CAYGTM010000002.1:0-20667 GCA_964352795.1 uncultured Phycisphaera sp. | reverse complement strand
GGTACTCGCTGTCGGCGAAGAACTTCTCGCGGGCCTCGGTCGTGCCGATGGCCCCGCCCTGGACACGCTGCTCCCAAAGCGATTGTCCCTCCTGGTACTTCTGGCTCTCCTGGTGGACGGCGTACGCCCGCTGGCCCACGCCCACGGCCACCAGCAGCGGGATCACGATGCCCAGGTGGATGCCGATCATCCCGATCGTCCGCTTCTTGTAGATCAGCAGGCTCATCACCACGCACGCCAGGCTGACGGCGGCGATGATAATCGGGACGACCAAGGCCGTCTTGGCGTTGGCCCCCTCTGGCGCATCGGCGAACGCGAGGATGCCCAGGGCGACCACGAGCACGGCGTACAGGATCAGGATGGCGACGGCTTTGAGCATGGGGGAGGGTAGGAGGCGTACAAGAACTCCGAAGAGCGAGGTGTGGCTACAACCCCAAGAGCCGTCATCCCGCCGCCATGCACTTCGAGCAAGGCCTGATCTGATCCTGGCGGTATCCACGCGTTTCGCGGTTCACGAGCCGCTGGACTTCTTCAAGCGTCTGGCATTGGTACCAATCCTGATCGGATTCGCTCTTGCCCCCGTTCATCTTGATATACCCACAACCGTCGCGATGCCAGCACGCACGCTTGCGGACGCGGTTGACGTACAGCCAGTAACTCATGCCAGCCGCCGCGCTCGCTCCGCCTCGATCGTGCTCAGCACGTCCGCCTGATGGTCCGCGTGGTAACTCGACCGCACCAGCGGGCCGCTCTCGATGACCTTGAAGCCGCGCTTGAGGCCCTCTTCCTTGTACATCGCAAAGGTGTCGGGGTGCACCCAGCGGTCGATGGGCAGGTGGTTGCGGGTGGGCTGGAGGTACTGGCCGATGGTCAGGATGTCGCAGGCGTCCTCGGTGCCGTCGGGGCCCTTGGCCGTGCTGCCCGCCTGCACCTCTTCCATCAGGGTCAGCACTTCCTCGTCCTTCTCGCCGATGCCCACCATGATGCCGGTCTTGGCCACCCCGCCCTGCTCTTTGACCCGCCGCAAGAGTTCCAGCGAACGATCGAACTTGGCGCTGGGCCGCACGGCGGGGTACATCCGCCGGACGCACTCGAGGTTGTGGTTGATGATGTGGGGCTTCGCGTCGATCACCATCTGGAGCGCCCCCCAGTTGCCCTCGAAGTCGGGTATCAGGACTTCCAGAGACATGCCCGGGCACGCCTCACGGCCTCGCATGATGGTCTCGGCCCAGATACCCGCGCCGCCGTCGGCCAGCTCGTCTCGATTCACGCTGGTGATGACCACATGCTTGAGCCTGGCCTGCTCGTGCATCAGTCGCAGGCTCTCAGCGACGCGGCGGGGCTCGTCCTTGTCGAGGGAGGGGGGGCGGCCGGTCTTGACGTTGCAGAAGCCGCAGGCCCGGGTGCAGGTATCGCCCAGGATCATGATGGTGGCCACGCCCCGGGCCCAGCATTCGCCCATGTTGGGGCAGCCGGCCTCCTGGCACACGGTGAACACGCCGTGCTCATCCATGATGGCCTTGACCTTTTCGTAGCCGGGCCCGCCGGGGAGTTTGGCCTTGAGCCAGCTTGGCTTACGCTTGTTGGCCAGATGCTGTGGGCCCTCGTTGTTCAGAACCTGATTGGTCAGACTCAGCAGCGGTTTGTCGACGCGGCGCAGGGGATTTCCCCCGGCTGGACGAACATGCCGGGGTGTGGCGGAGGGCTTCTCGGGCTGCGAATCGGCTGGGGGAGCAAGAGCCATGCTCATAGGATAGGAAACCAGGCGGGCGAATTTGCGCGGTTCTCGGGTGTTCCGACTCAGCCCGGGGCCCCGTCGTGACGATGCAGGAATGATGCCGGCCTCGGGCGAACCCCCGGCGGGCGGTGGAGTATGGCATCAGACCGGGCTTTTGGCCCTTCGGGCCGCTTTGGGGTTCCGGCCTGATAACAATCGAGACTTGTGGCCCAAGCCAGGGTTGGCTCGGGCCAGACTTTGAGAAATCGTTCTCGCATGGGCAAGGGGTGCGTTCCCGATGACCGACATGACACGATCGACAACCAATGGCCCCCACGGCCTTCAGAAGCAGGCCCGTCGCCTGTTGACCCCGGCCATGCTGATGGCCGCCGCCACGCTCCTGAGCGGGTGCGGCATCCATAGCTGGTTCGACCAGAGCGTGGTGGGCCGCTGGGAAGTGACCCCGACCACGGCTCCCATCCTCGACCGCATCACGGCAATCGAGGGCCCCGACGACGAGTTCGTCCAGTACAGCGAGGTCACCGCGGACGACCTGGTGCCACGCCCCTGGGAATACCGCGTGGTCCCGGGCGACTTCCTCCAGATCATCGTCTTCGACCTGCGACCGGGCGGGCAGCCCGCAGAGTTCCAGACCCTTGTCGATACTCGTGGGCAGGTCTACCTCGAAGAGGTTGGCGACGTGCAAGTCGCCGGCCTGACCGCCGAGGGCATCCGCGAGGCGGTCTCGCAGGCCGTGCTCGACTTCGTGAGCCGTCCGCAGGTGCTGGTGCGCGTGCTCGACCGCCGCGGTGCCAGCTACACGCTGGTTGGGGCCGTTGGTGGACCGGGCACGTATCCCATCCCCAAGGCCGACTGGTTCTTGGTGGATGCACTGGCCGGAGCGGGCTGGATCAACGAGGGTGTGCAGGAAATCTACGTCATCCGCCAGATTCCGCTGGCCGACCAGCGCAGCCTGGATTTCGGCCCCGGCGGCTCGAGTCGCACGGGCGATGACGCGGCCCCGCCCACCGGCCAGGGGTTGCTCGAAGATGTCGACCGTCTGCTCGAAGGCGGAGATGGTGCCAGCCCCAGCGCGTTCGAGGTGAACCAGGACGGCTCGGGCGCTCGGCAAGAACAGCCCGCCCCGCCCATTCGCCTGATCGACGAGCCATCCGACCGAGTCCAGCCCTCGCAAGACGGCCAAGGGCTGGGCGATAACGAGGCAACTTGGATGTTCCTGGACGGGCAGTGGGTCCGCGTGCGCCCAGGGGCCGCCCCTACGCAACGACCCCAGGCCCAGCCGGGCGGCGGCGTGTTGGCCGGTGATCTGTCGACGGGCCAGCTCGTGACCCAGCGCATCATCCGCGTGCCGGCCCAGAAGCTCATCAAGGGCGACATGCGTTTCAACATCGTCATCGAGCCGGGCGACATCATCCGCGTGCCTTCCAGCGTGGGTGGCCTGTACTTCGTGGCCGGCTTCGTGAACCGTCCCGGCGGCTTCGCCCTGGCCAACCGTCTGACGCTCATGCGGGCCATCGACCAGGCCGGCGGCGTCAACCAGCTGGGCATTCCCGAGCGCATCGAGCTGGTCCGGATGCTCGAAGACGATCGGCAGGCCATCATCCAACTTAACCTGCGGGCCATCAACCGCGGCCTCGAACCGGACATCTACCTGAAAACAAATGACCGCATCAACGTCGGCTCGTCCATCTGGGCCTACCCGCTGGCGGTGGTGCGCAACGGCTTCCGGGCTTCCTATGGCTTCGGCTTCCTGCTCGATCGCAACTTTGGCAATGATGTGTTCGGCCCGCCGCCGGTGGATAGCCGCTTCTAGGTTCAAGGTTCCGCCTTCGTGTCGGACCATTCGGAGAACTCGCCCAAGGCCCGGGCGTAGCAGCACGACGGGCCTGATGGGCCCAAGAGGGGAGTTGTGTCGCGTGAGCGTGGCATCGGCATCGCAGAGCATGGCCCCTAGCGACGCCCGAGTGGCGGTCATGGGGTCGCTGCGCTGGCAGGGCATCGCCCTGCTTGGGGCCGTCACGCTCGCCGCGTTCGCGTGGCTGTTTCGCGAGTGGCTGTGGCGCCAGAGCATGCTCAGTTGGGGGAGCCTTGACGACTGGGGCCATGCCTTTGCCGTCCCCTTCATCGCCGGATATTTGCTCTACCAGCGGCGCGAGCGGCTGCTCAAGGCCCCGGTCAAGCCGTTCTGGCCCGGGCTCTTGCCCTTGCTGCTGGGCATCGCCTGCTATGTGTTCTTCATCGTGGGCGTGCCCACGCACATGTTCCAGGGCTTCGCGCTCGTGCTGGCGCTGTTTGGTTTCGTGCTGCTGGTGTTCGGGCCCCAAGTCATCCGCGTGGCGATCATGCCCATCGCGTTTTTGCTGTTCATGGTGACGTTCTCCGAGCGGATCATGATCGCCATTACCTTCCAGCTCCAGCTCATCGCCTCGCAGGGCGGGTACTTGCTGCTCACGATCTTCGGCTATCCCTTTGGCATCGAGTCGATGGCCGATGGCAACATCATCAGCGTCGTGGACGACGCCGGCACTACCCACAAGCTGAATGTGGCCGAGGCGTGCAGCGGCATGCGCATGGTGGTGGCCTTCATCGCTCTGGGCGCGGCCGTCGCGCTCACGCAATGCCGCCATTGGTGGCAGCGCGTGGCGGTGGTCTTGCTGTCTCTGCCCGTGGCGATCGGCCTGAACGTCGTGCGCGTGGCGGTTCTTGGCTTCCTCACCGTGTTGGTCGACCCTGAACTGGCCACCGGCGAGGCGCACATGCTCATCGGCACGCTGCTGCTCATTCCCGGGCTGGCGCTCTTCCTGCTCCTTGTATGGGTGCTCAATCGCGTGGTGAGCGAGGAGCCAACTCCGGCCAAGGCGGTGGCGTCGTGAGCGGGCCTGATCCCAAGATCATGGGTCTGCCGCGCGGCGTGCCAGTCGCGGCCGCGGTGGCCATCGTGTTGCTGGCCGCTTCGGGCGCGGTGCTGGGCATCTCCATCCGCGCGCTCGATCTGTATTTGCAGAAGAGCCCGATCTACCCGCGCACGGGCCTGGTCATGCGCGACGTGCCCTCGGAGACCGAGAACTGGCGGCAGGTCGGACCCGATCGCTTCGAGGACGCTGATACCGAGAAGACGTTGGGCACCACCAACTATGTGACGCGCACATACGAAGAAAAGAAGCCCAGCGAAGGTGGCGTTCCACGCTCGATCGATGTCCATTTTGCGTATTACACCGGGTCGATCGACACGGTGCCCCACATTCCCGAACGGTGCTTCGTGGGCGGGGGCTTGCAGATCGGTGCCGGCACGAGGGTGGTGGACCTGCCTCTGGACGACGGCAGTTGGCTTCCCATGCGTGACGCGCCCGAGGTGATGGACGGGCGCGCCTATACATCCACCCTGGCGCGCGGGACTTTCTCGAACAGGCCGGGCCAGCGTGTCCTGTTGCCACTCGACCCGCAGAAGATGCAACTCCGCGTGACCGAGTTCACGGTGCCCGGGCGGCCGAGCCTGTTCGCGGGATATTTCTTCATCGTGAACGGCGAGCACCGTTCGAGCGCCGAGGGCGTTCGTCTGCTGGCCTTTGATCTCAAGACCGATTACGCGTATTACCTGAAAATCCAGTTCAACAGCCAGCGCGTGCAATCGGCCGAGGAGTTGGCCGAGATCGCCTCGGACCTGCTCGATGACTTGCTGGGCGAGTTGATGCTGTGTGTCCCGGACTGGGCCGAGGTGGCTACCGGGACATGGCCCGAAGATGACAACGCAGAACCCGCATCGCGGGGCTGATCGTGCAAGCACCACGCCGGGCGATGCCCAGCGGTGATACGGAGGCGGATATGGCGGTTCGTGTGAATGTCAGGTTTGTCACGATCTTGTGCGTTGTCGTGGGCGTTGTCTTCGTCGGCATGGCCGGTGCGGCGTACTTCATTGTCAAGAAGTCGGCTGCCGACCACTTCGCCGCGGCCGAAGCTTCCATCCAAGCTGGCAACTACGTCGAGGCCCAACAATCCCTCTCCAAGGCCGTCAATAAGGAACCCACCAACATTGTGTATCTCGAACAATGGATCGAGACCATCGAGAAACTGACCCCCGAAACCAGGGTCCAATATGAGGACATGTACTGGAAGAACTATGTGCCCGGCGTTCGGCAACTGGCAGTCGCCAAGCGTACCGATGTCGACGCGTGGAACTCCTATTTGAACGCCGAATACGAGCGTCGCAGCGCCTTTGGCGTAACGGGTCGCTCGGGATGGCAGTCCATGCTCACCGAGACCAACTCGGCACTCGAGTACTTCCTGGCCACGACCGAAGCCGATGATGATGACGCCCAGTGGCATCGCCTGCGGCGGTACCGCGCATTGAGCAACCTGAATATCCTGCAATCGACTGGAGAGGCCGATCCGGACTTCGGCGAAAAGACCGTGCTCGACTTCGAGGCCGCCTTGCGGGTGGATCCCAGCGATGCGGAATCGGCCATCGGACTTTACGATTGGTTCATGATCGCGGCCGACCGGGCCCGGGGCGGGCGCACGGATCCGCAGGTCTATCTTGAGCAGGCCCGCGATGTTCTCGATGGCTTCCTGGCGGACAACCCGAGGCATCCGCAGGCGATGCTCGCCCGGCTGCTGTACGACGCCCGCGTTTCGCTTCGCCCGGTGCGGCAGTTGCGCACGCAGCAGGAGAAGATTCGAGCCACCGTTGCGGTGGCCGAGACCTACGCGCCACAACTCGAAGTCATGGTCGATCGCGTGCTTCGTGAGAGTCCGCCAGAGTTGATCGATGTGGCCGTGGCACAACTCGTGCTCCCGCTCGAGCGGCTGACTCGCGGCGACACGGCCACGCCGCTAAACGATCGCGTGCTGGAAGCGGCCCGTCGGAACAGTCAAGGCAATCCGTCCGCGCTCGTTTTGATCAACTTTTATGAAGGGTACATCTCGTCCCAGAGCGGCCAGGACGAACGCGCTATTGCCGCCTTCGAGCGCGTGATGGAATCTCCGCAAGTCCCGGTCAGCCTTGCCGGCATGATGATGTCGGGCACGCGCGGCCAGGCCGCCCTGCGTCGGGTGCAAAGCGCCATTGATCTGGCGAACCGAGCCGAGGGTGAGGAGAAGGCGACCGCCCGCAAGCGCGTGACCGAGTTTCGCAAGGCGATCGACGCTTACTTTCAACCCGGATCGCTCCCGATCAAGCTGCTCGACGCACGGATCGCGTACTTGAACGGCGAACTGGCCGAAGCCCAGCGCCTCGCGGTGGCCTACCAGCGCGAGGGTGGTGCCGAAGACCCCGAGGCCAGCTTCCTGCTCAGCACGATCTACATGGACCGCAAGCAGGTCGGGCAGGCGGTCACGGAACTCGAAAAGCTCGTCGAGCTGAGCCCCAATAACGCGCTGGCTTGGGCGCGGCTGAGTGTGCTCCAGGAGCGCATCGGCGACCAGGAGAACGCGCGCAAGTCGATCGAGCGGGCCGCCGAACTCGCGCCGGAGAACACCAACATCCAGGATCGGTATCAGTTCTCCCAAGAAACCAGCGGGCAGCGCGTGTCCGAAGATCCCATCCGCCAGACGATGATCCAGGTCCAACGTCTGCTGGAGACCACGGGCGGTACGGCCCCTCGATACGACCAAGCGATCGCTCTGCTGCGCCAGGCCATGGCGCGGCACGGTGATGATGAGCGATTCTTCAACGCCATCGCCACGATCCAGGGCATGCAGAGCAAACTCGACGAGTCGCTCCAGACCATCGATCAAGGGCTTGCCAAGTTCCCAGATTCCACGATCTTGCAGCAACTCCGCACGCAGATCCTGCTCAGCACCTCTGCGGATACCGCCGAAGAAACCATTCGCAGTAAACTCGACGGCGTGCGGGAGCAGTTGGAACTTTACCGATCTTTCAATCGCTTCGGCCGCACTTCGGAAGCCGAGGCCGCACTGGCCGAGGCCATCCGCCTCGCGCCGGACGAGCCCGAGGTGATCCTGATCCAGTTCGGCCGCGCTCTGGACGCCGACAACTACGCCGAGGCGCAACGGCTGGTCGAGCGCGCCACGGCGTTGAACACCGATCAGGCGGGCGGACGAATCCTCCGCGCGAGCCTGCTCCACAAACAGGGCCGATCGCCCGAGGCCTTGGCCCTGATCAACTCGGTGGTTACCGATGGGTTGACCAGCGTCCCGGTCTTGCTGCGTCGGGCCCAGATTCTTCGCGGCATGGGGCGCATCGATGACGCGGTGTCCGATTACGAGGAGATGCTGCGTCGCCAGCCCGATAGTATCGAGAACATCCGCGAAGTGATCGGAGCGCTGGCCGGGCTCGAACGGTATCGCAAGGCCCTCGAGATCGCCCGGCGCTCGCAGCGGGTGGCAGGAGCAGATCCGGTCTTCTTGAACTTGTGGCTCGCGCTCGAGGCCGAAGTGGGCGATTCGACCGCGGCGATGCTTCGCCGCGAGGATATCAGGCAGAGCGACCCGACCAATCGCCAGAATAATCTGGCATTAGCCAACGTGTATGTGAAGTTGGGCGAGTGGACCAAGGCTCGTGCCTTGATCGATGATCTGCGAGCCCAGCAGGACGACCTCCAACTCGTGCTGCTCGACGCACGCTGGCACGCCGATCAGGGCGAACTCGGACGGGGCGTGGCAACTGTCGAGCAATACCTCAACACGCGTCAGGCCGCCGGCGAGATCGACGCCCGTGATGTGCTCAGTTACGCCAGTTTCCTGCAGAGTCAGGGTCAATCGGGCCGCGCCATCGCGGTGCTGCAAGCGTCGCGCGAACTTGATACGGCGGACGCGAGGCCCCTGGGCCGTCGCTTGGCCTTGCTGCTGCTGGCGGCCGGTCGCGCCGACGAGGCTGTCGCCGTCATCGATGACCTGATCGCGTCGGGCAACGACACCGATGGGATGCTCGGTCTCGCACGTGTGGAGGCGTACATCCGCGGCGGTGAACTCGAGAAGGCCCAGCAGGCCATCGACGCGGTCGATGCTGATTCCAAGGCGTCCGAAGCTGCCGGCATCCTGCGTACCGATATCGCACTGGGTCGCGGCAACCGTGCAGCGGCCCTCAAGGCTCTGAGCGACACGCTGGCCTCCCATCCCACGTCGGCGCGTGCGTATGTCAAGCGGGCCGAGGTGATCTGGTCCGGTGTGCAACAGGAAACGGGGTATAGCGACGCCGAGCGAACCCAGTTCACGCGTGACGCCGGCGAAGACCTGAAAGAAGCCATCCGCCACGATCCCAACATATGGGAGGCCTACCGGCTCCAAGGCATCATGGCGATGGCCGCGGGACAGTATGACCAGGCGGCCACCGCGATCGCCAAACTCATCGAGCTCAACCCGGGTCAAGCCATCTTGCGAGATCGGCTGATCCGAACCCTGGTGGAAGCGAACAACACGCCTCGGGCCATGATCGTCATCGATCGCGCCATTCAGGCAAGCCCAGCGAACGTGGGCCTGCGCGTGGACATGGCCCGGTTGATGGCCGACCTCCGGCGGCCGGCCGAAGCGATCCGGCTCTTTGAGTCGGCTCTGTCGCAGCAACGGAATCCCGAGATCGCGGCCCAGTTCGTCGAGTATCTGCTCGGGCAGAATACCTCGGATACTCGTGCGAAGGCGCGCCAGGTGCTTGCTGATCCGAACCTGAACGTCGCGGGCACATGGCAACTCCAACTCATGGCCGCCGGCCTGTCGCTGACCGAGGGGAATCGCGCCCGAGCCGTGGCTCAGGCGCGTCAGTCCTTCGAGATGGTCCGCAAGGACACGTCTGGGGTTATCCGTTGGTTCAACGCCTTGCCCTCGCTCATCAAGGATCACCCGACGCGCATGGAGATCGCCCTGCAACTTGGTGCCGAGAACACGCCCCAGCGCGTGGGAGAGGTCATGCTGGCCTCGCTCATGCTGACCGATCCTTCCACCGAGCCCCAGGGCCTGAGCGAGTTGCGGCGGCTAGCGAGCGACACCGACCCGGTCGTGGCCTCTCGGGCCGGGCAGTTGTTGGGTGACACGTTGTACGCGCAGGAAAACTACGCGGCCGCGGTCGAGGCCTGGCAGGGCGTCATCCAGCGCCAGCCCGATGCATCCCAGAGCCTGAACAATCTGGCCTATGTCCTGGCGACGCAGATGGGGCAGTGCGAGCAGGCTGTCGAGTTCGCCAAGCGGGCCATCGAAGTCGGTGGCGTGGCGCCAACCATCGCTCGCAGCACGCTCGCCGTCGCGTTGATCAACTGCGGCATGTTCGACGAAGCACGGCGAGTTGTCGATGAACTCTCAACCCTGGCTCGCGGCACCCCAGACGAGGTGCTCGCGATCATCCGCCGCGGCGAGATCGATCTGGGGCGAGGCAACCCCGAGCCCGCCCGCGCTCGGCTGGAAGAAGCCAAACTCCTGATCGAGTCGTGGGGCGGACGGGCCGATGCGTATCGGTCCGTCGTGGAAGACTTCGAGGCCGCCGTTGGTGGTCGATGACTCGGGGGATTCGGGCGGGATTTTCGGACCCTGAGCCACCACGCTCGGGTCGATGTAGAGGGGCATTGGCCCGGGTTTGGTTTTCCAACCGAACACGGGTGCCCGGACGGCCGACGTACAGCATGGGCCCGCGACTGGTCAAGGGCCCGTTTGACGTGAGAACAGCATGACGATCGCATCCACATCCACGAACGGCTCCTTGAACGGCTCGCACGGCTCGCCCCAGGGCGGAGGTTCCCTGGTGGGCACCAAGGCGGCGTCGAGTGTCGATCCGCTGCGCGTGCTTCGGAAGTACAAGTTCGTGTTCGTCATCGCGGCCTTCGTGGGAGGTGTGCTGGGGGCCGTGGCCCACTTCGCGCTAGCCGAGTACAAGCCGTCGTGGAACACGCCTGTCATCTATAAGTGCTATCCGCCGCAAACCCGACCTAATCCCGAACAGACGGCCATCGACAGCGACGAGTTCGAGCGCTTCATGGCCACCGAATCGGCCATGATGGTGTCCGAGAACGTGCTGCGTCAGGCGGTCGAGAATCCGCGGCTTATGAACGAGGCTCCCAAGTGGGTCTCGCGGCATGTCACCGGTGGGGTGATCAACGTCGGGCAGGCCGTGCTCGATCTGGAGGAGCAGGTGGGCGCTCGCGTGATCGCGGGGACCGATCTGATCCGCTTGACGGTGACCTGGCGCGATCGCAACGAAGTGGCCACGATCGCCGATGTGCTCAACGCGGCGTACTTGCAGGATCTTCGCCGACGTGGCTCGCGTGCGACCACCGAACGCCGCGAGGCGATGGAGGAGGCTATTCGAGGGCTGGAGACCGACTTCAACCAGGCCGATCGCCGCCGCACGGAGATCGTCACGTCGCGCAAGATGGATGTGCTTGACATCAATCAGAGCCAGGAACGGGCCGAGATGCTGATCGTCCTGGGCTCGATGCAGGAACTCGGTCTGCAACTCGAAGCCGTGCTTTCACAGAAGGGCGAGATGGAGGCCCAACTGCGCAATCCCGGTGGGCTCCAGTTCAACGACTCGCTGCGCGCCCAGGTCGAGTTGCAGCCGTTGATCCAGAACCTGCGCGGGCAGGTTGTGGCCTTGCAAGCCCAGCGTGGTGCCGAACGTGAACGCCTGGGTGAGGACCATCCGGTGATCCGGCGGATCGATGACCAGATTGCCGCCATGGGTCGCGGGCTGGATCAAGAACGCCAGACGCTCATGCGTGAGCTGTTCCAGACGCAGCTCGACCAACTCCGCATCGGCGAGCAGCAGATTCGGGCCCAGATGGCCAGCCTGGTCGAGCGGCGCGGCGTGCTCGGGCTGAGATTGCAAGAGCTCGTGTACGCCGAGACCGAGCTGAACGACATCGCGCGTCGGATGGAGCAGATTCTCGTCTTGCAGAACGAGTTCGAGACCGACCTGCGAATGCTCAACGCGACGGCTCAGCTCACGACCGCCTCACGCGTCGACGTCATCCAATCCCCGCGTGTTCCGACGCAGATGAGCTTCCCGAAAATTGTTATTCTGGTGCCCGCGGGCATGTTCGTGGTGGTAGGGCTCGTGGCCGGTGGGGCGTATCTCCTGGAGATGGTTGACCAGCGTGTCAAGAGCCCCGCGGATATCGCCAGCCTGCCGAGCGTGCGCATCCTGGGCATGGTGCCCCACGCCAGCGAAGACCCGACCCGCATCGAAACGCCCGAGCGTGTGTTCTCCGAGCAGCCGCTGACGGCGATGAGCGAGAGCTACCGCCATGTGCGCGGGTCGGTGCTCAAGCGCATGAAGTCGGGCGGGTACAAGACGCTGCTCGTTGTCCCGGCCATGCCCGGCTCTGGCGCGACGGCGGTGGCCAGCAACTTGGCCGAGTCATTGGCCGCGGCCGAAAGCCGGGTGATCCTGATCGACACGAACATCCGCCGGCCTCGGTTGCACGAGGTGTTCGGGCTGCCCATCGGCCCGGGCGTGGGCGAGTTGCTCGCTGGCGCTCCTCTATCCGATGTGGCTCGTGCCACGGGCAATCCCAACCTGCGGGTGATTACCTCGGGCGAGCCTGGCAATCGCCAACTCGAAGCACTGGCCACGGGCGCGATCGCCAAGTTGATCAAGCAGGCGGCGGCCGAGGCCGACTTCGTCATCCTCGACGTGGCACCCGCCACGGTATCGGGCGATGCCCAGGCCTTGGCCCAGGTGGTCGACGCCACCATGCTGGTTGCCAAGGCTTTCGGCGAGACCCGGGGCCAGATCGGCCGCCTCTCGCGCGAACTCGACGAGCAGCCGGCCCGCTACATCGGCGTGCTGGTCAACGCGGCCCGTAGCGCGAGCGGTGGGTACCTTCGCGGTAATCTCCGGGCCGGGCACAGCTATACCACCAAGTCCAAGGTCAAGGCCAAAGACTGAGTTCGCACGCCCGGCACGTCGGTCGCGCCGGGCGGAGGAAAGGTTTGGGCCTTGCGTGACGGAACCGCCAACCCGACGGGACGAACTCGCCGGGTGCTGGTCACCGGGGGGGCGGGCTTCATCGGCTCTCACCTGGTCGAGCGGTTGCTGGCGCGCGGCGACGCGGTGGTGGTGGTTGATGACCTGTCCACCGGCGCGCGCGCAAACCTTCCCGCGTCGCACGATCACCTGACCTTCGTCCACGCCGACTTGCGCGAGTGGCTGCACGGGCACGCCGACGCCGCGGGTTCGTTTGACGAGATCTACCACATGGCCGCCGCGGTGGGGGTCGAGTTGGTCATCGCCGACCCCATCGGCAGCATCGAGACCAACACCGAGCAGACCAGCGCCCTGCTGCGGTACGCCGCGAGCGGCAAGGCCGGACGACCCGCCGTGCTGGTGGCCAGCAGTTCGGAGGTGTACGGCAAGAGCGAGCGCGTGCCCTTCCACGAGGACGACGACGTGGTGTACGGACCCACGACGGCCACGCGCTGGTCGTACGCGTGCTCGAAGGCGCTCGACGAATATCTGGCCCTGGCACACCATCGCAGCGGCGGCTTGGGCGTGGTGGTCGCGCGGCTGTTCAACACCGTCGGTCCCAGGCAGGTCGGACGGTACGGCATGGTGCTGCCTCGCTTCGTGGGCGCGGCCCTGACGGGCGAGCCCCTGCGCGTGTTCGGCGACGGCGAGCAGGTGCGGTGCTTCTGCGATGTTCGTGATGTGTCGCGGGCACTGATCGATCTGGTCGGCACGCCACCAGCGCACGGGAGGATCTTCAACGTCGGCACCGAGACGGCCATCAGCATCATCGATCTCGCGCGCGTGGTCGTGGAGGTCCTCGATTCGGCGTCCGACATTGAGATGGTGCCCTACGACAAGGCCTATGGCCCCGGTTTTGAGGACCTCCGCCGGCGCGTGCCAGACTTGCAACGCCTGCGATCAGCCATCGACTTCGAGCCCGAATACGAGTTGGCCTCGACCATCCTCGCCGTGGCCGAGGCCATGGGTTCGGCCGGGGTGTCGCAATGATCGAGCTGCTGGCGATGACGATGCAGGGTTTGCCGCCTCTCGATCCCTCGATCATTGAGGAGAGCGCGGAAGCGACGGATGCGTTGGCGACCACGGCGCTGGGAATCTTCCATAGGTACATCTGGGTGTTCGTGGCGGCCTTTGCCATCACCATTCTGGCCACGCCCATCGTTCGACGGCTCGCGTTGCGGGCGGGCATCATCGATCGCCCAAGCGACCCGCGGAAGGTACATCGCGTCCCGGTGGCCTACCTCGGCGGGCTGGCCGTGTTCCTGGGCATCATGGGCGGCACGCTGGTGAGTTACATGGCCACGGCCCAGGGCTCGCTTGCCACGGTGTATCCCAGCGAGCACCTGGTGGACGGCGACTACCACGCCGTCGTGCCCATCAGCGTGCTGCTCGGCATGGCGATCATCACCATCGTGGGCTTGCTCGACGACGCCGTGGGCATCCGGCCCGGGCTCAAGATCAGCGGCCAACTCGTGGCCGCTGCGGCGCTGGCGATCGAGAACGTGGGTGTGCGCGTGGCCCAGGGTGCCCTCAAGCCCGTGGGCGAGCTCCTCGTGCGGTTCGATGTCGTGAGCAACAGCGACCTGATCTTCTTCATCCCGATTCCGGGCCTCGACGCGCCGCTTCAACTCGACCTGATCTATTGGGCGGGGGCCGGCCTCATCGCGGTGTTCGTCATCGGCGCGTGCAACGCGGCCAACCTCATCGACGGGCTGGATGGTTTGCTCACCGGCAGCACGACCATCACGGTGGTGGGGCTCACAATCCTCGCGCTGTCGCTCACGGTCATCGACCAGGGGCCGCGAGACTCCCAGCGGCTGGTGCTGTGCCTGGCGGTGCTTGGTGCGTGCATGGGCTTCCTGCCCCACAACTTCAACCCCGCGTCGATCTTCCTGGGAGATTGCGGGTCGATGCTGCTTGGCTATTGCACCATCGTGATTATCCTGACGCTCGGAGACATGGGCCAGACGCACCTGGTGCTGGCCGGGCTCATGATGTTCGCCGTCCCCATCATCGATAGCGTGCTGGCCATCGTTCGGCGGCGGATGAGCGGCAAGAGCATCACCGAGGCCGACGACCAGCACCTGCACCACATGCTCAAGCGGGCCCTGGGCGTGAAGGGGGCGGTGCTGGTGCTGTACGGCATCACGGCGTGCTTCACGGCCCTGGGGCTGGCCATGAGCCTCAGCCGGGCCCGTGTGGTATACGCGCTGGCGCTTATTGTCATCTGTTATGTGGGTGTGACGGCCATCAAGATCAGCCGGAGGCAATACCTCGAGAGCCAGGCCACGCTGGCCATCGACCCTGCCAACAGGCCCAAACGCTCGGCGTCGTGATCGACCCTCGAAAGCAGGCCGGATGGCCGGCATCGGGGCGATAGAATCGCGCGATGGAGAGCGACCTGCAAGACTTGAACCCAGACCGATCGCACGCCGGCCCCCCAGCGGAGCGTGGGCGGCCCAAGGTCTTCGCCCTGATGAACCAGAAGGGCGGGGTAGGGAAGTCGACCACGGCTGTGAACCTGGCGGCCGCCCTGGCGCGGTTGGGCAAGCGGGTGCTGCTGGTCGATCTGGACCCCCAGGCCCACGCCACGTTGCACCTGGGCGTGGCGGTGGACGGCGACGAACGGGCCGCCACGGTGTACGACGCGCTGCTCGAACCGATCTCCGTCGCGTTGACCAAAGCGGGCGAGAACCTGTGGCTGCTGCCCAGCGAGACCGACCTGGCCGGCGTGGAGACCGAACTGGCCCAGGCAGACGGGCGGCACCATCGCTTGCGGCTGGCCGTCGAGGCGGCGTGCGACGCCCAGCCGATCGACGTGGTGCTCATCGATTGCCCGCCCAGTTTGGGGCTGCTCACCCTCAATGGGCTGGCGGCCGCTGATGAGGTGGTTATTCCCATGCAGGCCCACTTCCTGGCGTTACACGGCGTGGGCAAGTTGCTCGAGACCGTGGGGCTCGTGGCCCGGCAGGTGCGGCCCCAGCTCAAGGTCACCGGCGTGGTGCTGTGCATGTATGACCAGCAGGCCAGCCACACACAGGAAGTGGTGGGCGACATGGAGGCCTTCTTCTCGGCCGCGCGCGAGCGTGACGTGCCGTGGAAGAACGCTCGCGTGCTGTGGCCGCCCATCCGCCGCAACATCAAACTCGCCGAGGCACCCAGTTTCGGGCAGTCGATCTTCGAGTACGCCCCGCTTGCGGCTGGCGCGAAAGACTACGCGGCCCTGGCCAAGCACTTCATGGCGTTGATCGATCCGTCGGCACCGGCCATGATGCCCCCGCCCGCCGAAGCGATGGCCGACGACCCGGACGATCAAGATCAAGAAGAGCCGCCCGAGATCGTCACGCCGCCCTCCCAGCAGCAGCACGCGTCGTGATCGAACGCCACCGCCGGGTCTTGCGCGTCGTGTTCTTCGCGTACGCGGTGGTGCTGTTCGTGGCCACCCACAAGCGGGGCGTTGACGTGAACGTCGTGCCGGGCTGGCGGTTGGACCTGTTGATCCACATGGGGGCGTTCGGGTTATGGACCTTCCTGCTGGGCCTCACGGGCTGGCTCGGCGATGTCCGGAAACTTCGCGGCGTGCTCGTGCTGATGGCCGTGGGCGTGGGGTACGCCATCCTCGATGAATCATCGCAAGCTTTGCCGATGTATGATCGCGTGTTCGACCTCACCGACATGGCGGCGAACTCGATCGGGGCGG
This sequence comes from uncultured Phycisphaera sp., assembly GCA_964352795.1. GTDB lineage: Bacteria > Planctomycetota > Phycisphaerae > Phycisphaerales > UBA1924 > JAHCJI01. The sequence goes on along the minus strand of CAYGTM010000002.1, from coordinate 4,320 downwards.
TGCTGGCCTCGTTCCTGGCGTGCGGTGTCCTTCGGGGGCTCGATCGGCATGAGGCCAGCGCGCCATGACAGCCGCTCTGGCGCGCGCGTTCCGCGTGGTGTCATCGCTCACGCTGGCCTCGCGCGTGCTCGGGCTCGTGCGTGATGTCGTCACGGCCCGGATGTTCGGCGACACGGCGGTGGGGTCGGCGTTCGCCGCGGCGTTTGCCGTGCCAAACACCTTCCGGCGGCTCTTCGGCGAGGGCGCGCTGGCGGCGGCGTTCGTGCCCGAGTATGCCTCTCTGGTGGAGCGCGACCCAAAGGCCGCCGACCGCTTCGCATCGTTTACCGTGGCGTTGCTCGGCCTGGTGACGACCGGGCTGACGGTGCTGGGCGAACTGGGCTTATGGCTGGCGCTGTCGATGGCCGAGCCGGGTGGCGCGAGGCACTTCTCGCTGCTTCTGGTGATGATCGCGCTGCCGTTCATGCCGCTCATTTGTGTGGCCGCCACGCTCGCGGGCGTGCTGCAAACACACCACCGCTTCGGCCCGCCCGCCGCCCAGCCCATCGTGCTCAACGCGTGCGTGCTCGGGGCGGCCGGGCTGCACGCGCTGCGCGAGGACGCGAGCGTCGAGTCGGCGGCCATGCTGCTCTGCGCGGCGGTGGTGGTGTCGGGCGTGCTTCAGGTGGCGTGGAGCCTGTGGGCCCTGCGACCGCACGTGCGATGGACGCGCGTGCTGGCGGGTGTGGGCCAGAGCGCCCGGACGCTGCTGCGACGCTGGGCCGGCGCCATCATCGGTTTGGGCACGCTCCAGGCCAGCGCGCTGCTCGACGTGCTGCTGGCGATGTGGCCCATCTGGTTCGGCGCGACGATGTTCGGCTATGCCTACCCGCTCGACGAGCAATCCAACGCGGTGCTGTTCTACGCGCAGCGGTTGTACCAGTTCCCCCTTGGCGTGTTCGGCGTCGCGGTGGCGACGGTGGCGTTCCCGTTGCTCAGCCGTCTGGCGGGCCAACGCGAACGGTTCCACGGCGCTCTCATCGATGCCCTCTCGCTTTCGCTGGCCATCGCTTTGCCAGCCAGCATCGGGCTCATACTGGTGTCCAGCGATCTCACGAGTGCGCTCTTCGGCGGTTGGGGGGCGTTCAGCGAGCAGGGCTCCACCCGCGCGGCGGCGGCGCTCATGGGCTATGCCTCGTGCGTGTGGGCCTACGCGTGCAACCAAGTACTCACGCGGGCGTTCTACGCGATGGGTGACACACGCACGCCCGCGTTCATCTCACTCATCGCACTCGGCACGAATCTCGTGCTCAACCTCTCGCTCATCTGGGTGCTGCGCGAGGCCGGGCTGGCGTGGGCGACGGCCATCGCTGCGGGATTGCAGACAGTTATCCTTCTGGTCATGCTGTCTCGCAAGCACGGCGTCCATGTCACGGGCGAGGTCTGGCGACGTGGGTGGAAGGCCTTGCCTTGCGTTCTCGTGATGGCGATCGTTGTCGGGCTTTTGCTCGTTATCTGGCCGCCGGCCGATGGATGGTCGATGCACGCCGCCCGGCTGGCGGTGAGCGTCGCCGCCGGCGGGCTTGCGTATGGTGCGGCCGCTTGGGCCCTGGGCTACCGTGAACTGGCTCGTGTGTTGCAACGCAAGGGATAACCGTGGCCATCGACCTCGTGAACAAATCCATCGCCATCGCTGGTGCCAGCAGCGGCATCGGCAAAGCAACGGCCCTCGCGTGCGCCAAGGCCGGCATGCCCGTCGCCCTGGGTGCGCGGCGGATGGACAAACTCGAAGCGGTTGCCCGCGAGATTGAGCACCTTGGCGGCAGGGCCATGCCGATCGAACTCGACGTGACCAGCGACGAGCGCAGCCGCGCGTTCATTGAGAAAGCCGAAGCCCAACTCGGGCCATTGCACGCCGTCTTCGCCAACGCCGGCTTCGGCTTCGATCGTCCCGTCCACGAGACCACCGACGCCGACATGCGCGAGATCTTCGAGGTCAACTTCTTCGGCACGCTGCACATCATGCAACCCGCCGTCGACCGTTTCATCGAAAGAAAAGCCGGGCATGTGCTGATCTGCTCGAGCAGCATCGGCAAGATGCCCATCCCCGGGTACGGGGCCTACTGCGCCACCAAGGCCGCCCAGTGGCATCTGGGCCGCGCGATGCGGCACGAACTGAAACCACTGGGCGTGCATGTCTCGACCATCCACCCCATCGGCACGCGGACGGAGTTCTTCGACGAGGCCCGGCGTCGCAGCGGCGGCGGCAGCCTGATCGAGAACACGCCCAAGGCCTTCATCCAGCCCCCCGAGCGCGTGGCCCGAGCGATCGTGTCGTGCCTGAAAAGGCCGAAGACAGAGGTGTGGACGAGCCTGCCCAGCCGGCTGGGGCTCGGCGTGCTGAGCACGTTCCCAAGGGTGGCCGACGTGGCCTTTGATCGATTCGCTCGCAAGCAGGCCGAGATCAACAGGCGAGGGTAAATACCCAGCGGCATGGCCTCAAAATAATCTTGCACGCAAGTCTGAGTTCGGGTATCGTATGAGAACGAGTCGGGCAGCCTTCGTGGGCTGGTCCGACCAACAACATGCAAACGCCGATCTCGCGGCGTTGAAGGGAGTTTTCCATGCATAAGCAATGGTATGTTTTCGCATCGCTCGTCGGGCTCGCGAGCTCGGCCTTGGCACAGGACGTGGCCATCGTGGCCGCCGCCTCGAGTTCGAGCACGGCAACGGGGTACACCGAGCCGGCCCGCATTCTGATGGAAAGCGGGCAGTTCGACAGCGTGACCATCGTCAATCTCACCACCACAACCCCCTCGGTGGATGAACTGCTGGCGTTCGACGCTGTCATGGTCTGGACGAATCTCACGCCCACCGATCCCGCAACTTTCGGCAACAACCTGGCCGACTACGTTGACATGGGCGGCGGCGTGGTCGTGACGGTCTTCGCCAACAGCAGCACGACCACCGACCGCGACATCGCGGGCCGCTGGCGCGGCAACCCGGACTACGAGGTCATCGTCCCTCGCAGCGGCAACCAGTCCGGCCTGGCCGGCCTGGGCACGATCCTTGAACCCGACCACCCCATCATGGCCGGCGTCACCACCTTCAGTGGAGGCACGTCCAGCTTCCGTCCCCGAGTGACCGACCTCAACCCCGGCGCTCGCTCCATCGCCGAGTGGGACGATGGCCGCGTGCTCGTGGCCATCGGTGCCAACGAGAAGCGGGTGGACCTGGGTTTCTATCCTCCGCCCAGCACCGTGACTTCGACGTTCTGGGACATCACCACCGATGGCGGTTTGATGCTGGTCCAGTCGCTGCTATTCGCCGCCCAGGGTGGCGACATCTGCCGTGCCGATCTCGACGGCGATGGCGAACTGACCATCTTCGATTTCCTCGCGTTCCAGAACCTGTTCGACTCGGGCGATCCGCTGGCCGACTTCGACGGCGACGGTGACCTGACCATCTTCGATTTCCTCGCCTTTCAGAACGAGTTCGACGCCGGCTGCGAGTAATCCCCAGGCCGCAGACGCGACATGGGAAAACGGCCCCGCTGCGAAGCGGGGCCGTTGTGCGTACCGGGGTTTCGGCGTGCCGCGATCAGCGATACTGCGTGTACTGGGCCTCGAGCGCGCGGCCGATGCGGTCGCTCGTGTCCATGAGGTGGGCCTTGGTGTAGGTGTCCAGCCCCTTGCCCTTGAGCCCGCTGTCGATCTCCTGGCGGAGCTCGCGCAGTTGCAGGTTGGCCACGTTAGCCAGGGCGGTGCCCGACGCGCCGGGGAAGCCCCGGTTGGTCAGGCTGATGAGGCGATCGACGTGCTGGGCCTGGAGCCCGCGACGCAGCGAGCTGATCATGGGCTTGCGGTCGGTGAAGTCGCCGCTGCCGCCTTCCTTCAGCTCCTTCCACGCCGCGTCCTTGACGGCGCGCATGACCTCGGCCAGGGTGATGAAGTCCTGGTCGGCGCTGACGTGCAACTCGTTGTTGTACACACGGTCGAGCGTGGTGGGGTTGAGGATCATCGTCATGGCCGCCGACTGGATGCCGCGGATGCGGTCGTGGATCGGGAAGGCCGGCTCCTCGAAGATCGAGCCCTGACCGCCGCCGTCCCACCACTTGTCCACGGTCATCTTGCTGAGGAGTTCGGGCGTCAGGCCGTAGGCATCGTCATAGAACGTGTTGTTGATGACGAAGTTCATGGCCTTGCGCTGCTGGTCGGCCGGAACGGGGGTGAGGGGTGCCAGATCGCCCGGGTCGCCCTTCTTGGCACGGCTCTGGTGCGTGCCGCGGATCCAGTTGGCCATCATGCTCACCGAGTTGATGTGCTGGCCCAGGGTGATGTT
>CAYGTM010000001.1:13612-24634 GCA_964352795.1 uncultured Phycisphaera sp. | reverse complement strand
GCCCCCACCCCGAGGCCACTCGGCACAATATCATCCCCGCGATGCCCCAGCACGCTCCAGGCACATCCGAGCCCGACACCAAGCCCGTCACCGCCGTCAACCCGACGGACCTGCACCTGCGCATCCACCCCGATCCCACCCTGCGAGCCAAGGCCCGCCCCGTCGGCGCGATCACCGACAACGTGCGAGAAATCGCCCAGCGGATGCTCCAGATTATGCGTGCCGAAGAGGGCATCGGCCTGGCCGCCCCCCAGGTCGGCCTGCCCTGGCGGATGTTCGTCTGCCTCGTGCCGGCGGATCCCAAGGCCGATTCTGGCCCCGACGGCCTCACGATCGACACCGGGGGCAAGCCCCTCGTCTGCATCGACCCCGTGTTGTCACACAGCGGCTCCCTGGAGTCCTCCGAAGAAGGCTGCCTCAGCTTGCCCGACATCCGGGGCCAGGTCAATCGCCCCACCGAGGTCACCATGCACGCCACGGGCCTCGACGGCGAACGCTTCACCATCCACGCCGCCGGCCTGCTCGCCCGTTGCATCCAGCACGAGGCCGACCACCTGGACGGTACCCTGATCTTCGACAAGTTCGGCCAACTCGACCGCCTGCGCACCCGCTCGGCGATCCGCCGCCTCGAACGCAACGCCCGCTAGAGCCCAAGAAACGGGGCAAGGAGGCCCATCAGCCCATGCGTGTGGTGTTCTTCGGCTCGGGAGCCTTCGGCGTGCCCACCCTGCGAGCCCTCGCCCAACAACACGAGGTGGCGGCCGTCGTCACCCAGCCCGACCGCCCCGCCGGCCGCGGCAAGGCCCTGAGCCCCACGCCCATCGCCCAGGCAACCGCCGAGTTCCTGCCGAGCGTTGAACTGCTCAAGCCCGAGAAGGTCAACACCCCCGACATTCGGGACCACGTCCGCGCCATCGACGCCCACGCCTGGGTGGTTATCGCCTTCGGCCAGAAGCTGGGCCAGAAGTTGCTCGCCGACAAGTTCGCCATCAACCTGCACGCTTCGCTGCTGCCTCGCTGGCGCGGTGCCGCCCCCATCAACGCCGCCATCCTTGCAGGAGACGCCACCACCGGCGTCAGCGTCATTACCTTGGCCGACGAGATGGACGCCGGTTTCGTCCTGGGCCAAGCCAGCCGCCCCATCGACCCGAGTTTGACCATCGGCGAACTCCACGACATCCTCGCCGAAGACGGCGTACCGGTCGTCCTCGACGTTCTTGAACGCCACGCCGCCGGCACGCTCAGCCCCATCGAGCAAGATGCCGACAAGGTCACCCTCGCCCCCAAACTCTCCAAGGCCGACGGCTGGATCAACTTCACCGACTCGGCCGAAGCCTGCCGCAACCGCGTGCATGGCCTCACACCCTGGCCCGGCGTGAATATCACCCTCGCAGGCGTCACCCTCAAGCTCCTTCGCGTCGCCGCCGAGCAAGTGAACCACGACGCCGCGCCCGGCACGCTCATCGACCCCGCCGGCCTTATCGCGTGCGGCCGCGGCACCGCCCTGCGCCTCACCACGATCCAGCCCGCTGGCAAGAAGCCTATGGACTTTGCCTCCTTCGCCAACGGTCGATCGCTTTCCGTCGGGACGTTGGCCACCCCGGAGCGCGAGCCATGCGCACCCTCTGGGACCTGATCCCCCGCCGCAAGCCCGCGCCACCGCCCAAGCCGTCCCGGCCCATTGCCGTCGCCGCGCCCCCGCGCAAGCGCGCGACGCCTTCGGCCGACCGCTACGAGGCCGTCGCCCGCCAGATGCTCGCGACCTACAAAATCCGCGTGCGCAAGTGGCGAAGCAGCACCAGCGGCGTCGCGTGGCAGCTCACCTACGCCGATGGCACCATCTCACGCCTCATCGAATCACCACGCCCGCGCGGGCCGATCTCCGTAGCCGTGTTCCTGCACGAGGTCGGCCACCACGCCATCGGCCTGGGCACCTACAAGCCGCGCTGCCTCGAGGAATACCACGCCTGGCTCTTCGCGCTCCAGCAGATGCACGCCCACGGCTTGAACATCACGCCCAAGGTCCACGAACGCATCGACCAGGCCCTGCGTTACGCCGTCGCCAAGGCCCGCCGCCGGGGGCTCAAGGCCCTGCCCGCCGAGCTCCTGCCCTACGACGGCAAGGGCCCCGTCACGCCCATCCCGTATCTTCCAAACTAACACGCCACAACGAGGCCCCGGCGCAAGCCCGGGCTCTCTTCAAGCCGCCCGATCCCCACGATCCGACGCGGGCTTCACCTTCGGTGCCATCCTCCTCGGTGGAGGGCTGCACAACAACGCCCCCTTGCAGCTCGGGCACGAACACCCCGACACCCCGCGCACGTCCTCGCCACAACGGGTACAGACACCCTGCCGCGACGCCCAGGCCGCGTGCGACGCCCACCGCATCAACGACCCGGCCACGCCCGCGTGCCACGCGATGATGGCCGCGAACGTGGTCGTGGGCGTGTCTTCGTGCGAGAGCGACGCGCCTGCCACCAGCCCGGTCACCACGAACACATGCCAGAACACCGCCGCCGACCCCGTGCCCAGGTACAGCACGGCCCCCGTGGCCACTCCTCCGGCAAGCAGCACGATCGCATACGCCACCGGCTGCACGAGCGAGGCGGGCACGCCCCACTCGCCCATGTGCGGCGCCAGGGTCTCGGCCCCAAACTCCCGTGCGATGGGCAGCCACATGCCGAAGCCAGCAACCCACGCCAGCGGCATCAGCGCCGTCAGTCCGGCCGTCCGCCGGGCGAGCGCGAAAGCCGCCAGCGTGTACGCCATGCACAATAGCCCGAGCGCGAACAGCCCCGCCTGCGCGTCGAAAGGCAACACCCAGTGTGCCACCGCCGCGGCAGCGAGCACCGCCAGCAACCACACGCCAACCGCCGAACGAACCACTGTCGACTCTTCCATGGCCGCGCACTCCTCGCCTTGGCTATCGGCCATGAGCGCGAGCGCCAGGCCCACAAAGCAAAAGACGCCCCAAAAGGCGTCCATCTGCGCGGGCTGGGAAAGCCCGAAGCCTGATAACAATCGCCAGAACTACTCCAAGTCGTCCATCACGGCCTCGACCGCCGCCTCGAGCTGCGGGTCGATACCGTCCACCTCGTTGCCGGGCTTCATCTCGACCAGCACGTCGGGCACCGCCCCGTTGTTCTCCATGTCAGTGCCGTCGGGCAGGTACCACCCGCGGAAGGGGCGTCGGACCGTCGTACCGTCGATCAACTGGTACGACCCAGTCGAGATCACCGCGCCGTAGGTCTCCTGGCCTACCAGCGTCCCGCGTTTGGTGGTCTTGATGGCGTGCGAGAAAATCTCGGCGTTGGAATACGAGTTCTCGTTGCACAAGACCGCGATCGGTCGCGAGTACCCGTAGATCAGCCGGCGGTCGCGCGGATACGCATCGTGCGGCACGTCTTCGGGGTTGGCCCCGCGTGGGATGGTGTACGCATGGCGCGGCGCGGTGAGCGAGCTGAGCAGGATGTCGGTGGTCCACCCGCCGCCGTTGTCGCGCACGTCGATGAGCAGGCCGTCCTTGCCATTGGCCGCCGCGAATAGGTCGCGCTCGAAGTCGCGCAGCGAGGGCTCGTTCATCCCGCGGATGTGCAGATAACCCACGCGCCCGCCCGAGAGTTCCTCGACCCGTGCCCGCCGCTGCCGCACACCGTCCTCATATCGCAGGTTGCTCTCACCGCCCGAAGAGGTCGGCACGATGAGCACAAACATCGGGCCGGCCGGGTCGGCTGGGACGATGTCAAGCAAGGTTTCCTCGCCCGCCGTGCCGGCCATCGCCTCGCTCATATCCATCGTCGGCGTGCCGCCATCGGGTGCCAGCGGCTTGCCGTTGATGGCGGTGACCACATCGCCCACGCTCAGCTTGCTGGCGGCGCGCCACGCCGGGCCTTCGGGTAGCACATGCGTCACCTCGTACCCACCAGGCACGGGCGTGCTGTCAATGCCGAGATAGCCAGTGCGAATCGACGGCGCGTCGTAGAGTTGCGTGCCGCCCCAGATGCCCAGGTGCGAGCCATTCAGTTCGCCCATCAAGAGCGAAGCGACCTGTTGGAACTCGTCGGGCGTGCGCGTCACGCGCGCCAGTTCGAGATAGCGTTCGGTCAGGCCCGCCCAGTTCAGGCCTTTGAGCGTGGGGTGGTAGAACTCGCGCCCCAACATGTTGGCCGCGTCGCGGAACTTCTGGGCCTGCTCGGCGGCCACGTCCAGGCGCACGGTGGCGCTGATGCCCAGCGTCTCCGAGCCGCCGCCTTCGGGCTTGGCCGTGGTGGCCTGTCCGCTGCGGATAAACAGCGCCTTTTTGCCATCAGCCGTGACGCTCACGCGCGAGACCCCGCCGCTTTGCACCGTCTTGCGCTCTTCACCCTTGTAATCGACCGAGAACAGGCTGGTGCTGCCGTCGATGCTGCTGGTGAACAGCACCCGATCGCCGCCGGGGGTCAGCGCCAGGTTGCCCACACCGCTCAGGTTCGTCAGGCGGCGCACGCGCTGCCAGGCGGTGTCGGCGTCGAACTCAAGCGGCTCGCGCTCGGCGGGTTTCGAGAAGTCGGGGCTGTCGATCTTGCCCATCTTGCCCACCGCTTTGGCGGCGTCCTCGAAGTACTTGGCCAGTTCGTAGTCGGTCATGCCCTCGAGCGAGCGGTCGAGCAGCACGGCGTAGGCGTCGAACGCCCAGTTCTCGCCCGCGCGATCGCTCAGGAACACCATCACCTTGCCGTCGTGGCTCAACCGCGGGGACGTGTCGATGTCGGGATGCCGCGTGATGTTGGTCGGCTTGGCGTTGTCGCCGTCAAGGTCCAGCAGCCACACGTCACTATTGAAGTCCAGGTCGGCGACCTCATAGACAATGTGCTGGCTGTCCGACGCCCATTGCACGTCGGGCTCGTTCCAACTCGGGAAGACCATGCGGTCTTCGCCGCTGGCCAGGTCGCGCATCCACAGGTCGCCGCGCTGGCGGAGGTACAGCAGCCGGGTGCCGTCGGGCGACGGCATGGGACGCACCGTGCGCTCGTCGGAGTCGATGAATGGCTCAACCTGGAAGCGTAACGCCTCGGCCCAGCGCTTGCCGTGGTCGATCTTGTCTTCCTTCTTCCCGTCGCCCTTGTCCTCGTCGTCAGCCTCGGTGTCGGGTTGTTCATCATCGGCGATGGCTTCTTCCGCTTCGTCCGTCTCGTCACCGGGCTCCTCGGCCTTGTCCTCCTCGTCCTTGGTCTGGGGTTCTTCCTCGGGCTCGTCGGGCTTGAGGTCTTCGCGTGAGAGGCTCACGGTGGCGCGGTGGATGGCGAACTCGCCGTCCTCGTCGCTCGAAAAATACAGGTACTGGTTATCGGGGCTCCAGGCGATGTCCTGCTCGCGGCCGCTCGTGAAGGTCACTCGCCGGGTCGGCCGGCCGTCCTCGGTGCTGCGGATGAAGACCTCGCCGCGGGCCACGACCGCCAGGGTCTTGCCGTCGGGGCTCAAGGCCGCCTCGTCCACCTGGCGGTCGAGGGTTTCGAGCCTGGTATCGAGGGTTTGAGTGTCGCCCGACGCGTAGATCTCGACCGCCTGCGGCTGGGCGTCACGCCGCGTCAGGTCGAGGGTATAGAGCGTGTCCCACACCAGAAAAACAGCCGTCGAGCCGTCCTCCGACACGTTCAGGTCGAGCACGCCGTGGGCGATGGTGTGCTCGCCATCCTTGGGCGCGAAGTTCGTCAGGCGGCGCGGCCCGTCGGCATCGGTGCGGCCCGCAGGGATGCGCCAGATGTTGTTCTGCCCGTGCCGGCTGGAGACGTAGATGGTCGAGCCGTCGGGCAGCCCGAAGCCGTTGGCGTCGTTGCCCTTGAACGTGGTGAGCTGGGTAAAGCGGCCGGTTCGCGTGTCCATCGCCCACACGTCGCCCGCGGCGGGGCCCTGATAGGCGGGGCGGTCGAAGATGTCGCGCTGCCGGGTAAACAGCACGCGCGAGCCGTCGGCTGTCATGCGAGGCATCAGCCCATACGCATCGGTCAGGCGCGTGATCGCGCCGCCGTCCAGAGGCACGCGGTACATGTTCGTGCCTCGATACATGCCCGGCTCGAGGCGAGCCTGCACCAGCACCGATTCGCCATCGGCATCGAAGCCCGAGAGCGCAAACGAGCGATCGCTGAGCGTGAGCCGGCGCACGGCCCCGCCCACCACACGGCCGTTCTCGGTGGACACCGGCATGGCGTACAGGTTGGTCGAGCCGTCGCGCGTCGACTCGAACACAAGCGTGGAGCCATCGGGGCTGAAGGCGCTGCGCAGGTCGTCGGCCGGGTGCGTGGTCAGGCGCGAGGCGATGCCGCCGTCGCTGCTCACGGCCCACAGATCGCCCGCCCAGGTGAAGGCGATGGTCGAGCCATCGAGGCTCACGCTCGGCATGCGCGGGTAGCCCACTCGGGCCTGCTTGGCCATCCATGCCGCCGAGGTGGAGGCCGCGCGAGCACCGTCGTCGTCCGGGCGGCCGCTGGTGAGGGCGGCGTCGGGCAATGTGGTGGTGCTGCTGGCGCAGGCCACCTGGAGCGAGGCTGTGCCCGCCGCCAGGGCCAAAGCGAACGCGGCGGAAAGACGGCACCGTCCTGAGAGGTCGAACCCTGGCATGGCTGGTCTCCTGATGTGAGCCCGTTGTGGACCGTCCGAGGCGATCCAAATGGCAACGCCTGACAGGTACAGACTACAGCGTCTGATGCGCCAGGTCTAGTGGTCTGTCGCGGTGGTGGGGGGGAGCCCCGGCAGATGGCGCTTTTTTCGGGTGGTCCGAGGGGTCCGGGTCACAATCCCGCAGCACGCCAGGCGTTCTCGCCCTCGCTCTGGCGTTCGCGGGCGGCGGCCACCCACCGGCGGGCCACGCGACGCTCCACCAGATCAACCTCCCCGAAGTGGCGCTCAAAGCGTTCGAGGTGCTGGGCGGGGGTTTGGGGGCCTGCGGGCAGGTCGGCCAACTCGGCGAGATAGGCGGCCAGTTGGTCGCGCTGCGTGCGGTGCAGTTCCTTGAAGAGGCCGTAGGCCACGGCGTAGATCGGGCGCGCGGTGTCGGCACGGAGGTTGGTGTTGTCGTCCAGGGTCAGCAGTTGCCGCAAGCCCGGCAGTTTGTCCTGGAGGGCCAGGGTTTCGAGTTCGAGTTCCCTGGGTTCGTAGGGGAAGGCAAAGCCGAACTGCCCGTTGGTGCCGTGGGCCTCGAAGCTGGCGGCCAGCCCCTCGCTGACCCAGAGCGGGTACGACGAGCCGCGTGTTTGCAGCCCGGTGTTGAAGGCCAGCAGGTGGATGGCCTCGTGCAGCACCTTGGCCACGCCGAAGCGGAGCACCTCGTCCTCGACGCGCTGGCGTTCCTTGCGGAGGTTGGCGTCCAGGTCGGTCGCCGCGTCGCGCAACAGGGCCGCCTGCTCGAGCTGCCGCTTGCGGTCGGCGTCTTTGGCGCGGCCGATCAGTTCGTCGATGCGCTGCTGGTAGCCGTCGATCTCCCGCATCACGCGGGTGAGGCTGGGCGAGGTGCGGTCGTCGTGGATGATAATGGCGTTGTGGGCCAGGCTGTAGTACCCGGCTGTCCAGCCGGCATCGAAGCCGTCGTGCGTGCGCGCGAAGGTGAGATACTCGGCGTGCTGGCCAAAGAACACGCACACCAGCCGATGGGCGTGGGGATGCACGGGCACGCCCAGGCGGTCGAGGTCTCGGAAGTATTGCTCGCGGGCGCGCTCGAGCAGGGTGATGCGCGAGCGGGTCCACGCATCGTCGGCGTCGCTGAGCACCAGGTACGACCGCGAGCGATACGTCCTGAATCCCGTGCCCAGTTTGGCCTGCAAAGGGTCGACGGCCGAGGTGTCGTCCTGGGACGAGAGCCGGGCGATGCGCTCCAGCGAGCGGGCGCGGCGGGCCGATTCCTGGCGAAGGGCCGGGTCGGTCCACGCGACGAGATAGCCGTCGAACGCCTCGCGGTGGCGGCCTTCGGCCTCGGCCGTTCGGGCGTCCTCGAAGGCCTGCTGCGGCGAGGCCCACGCGGTGGCGGCCAGCACGAGCAGGCCCATGCACAACGACACTTTTGACGAAACACCCATGGGCATCCCTCCCCTTCCGGCAGGCCTATCGGCCAGCATTGGCGGCGACACTCGTCGGGGCGGGTTGTGCGGGCTGTCAGCGGTCCGAGAATGGCATACAGTGGGCCTGCCAGGGGCGGTAACTCAACTGGTAGAGTGCCAGCTTTGCAAGCTGGAAGTTGGGCGTTCGAGTCGCCTCCGCTCCACTTCGGTTCATCGAGGGCATGGACAGGGTTCTTTGCGATGACGGGAATAGGGAACCGCCTTCGGGTGTTGATCCGCTCACGATGAAGCTCTCGCTTGCCATCAACCACTCGCCGCGATGCGACCGCCGGGATGCGTCCCAGGCGGAACTGAACGGCACCGGCCTGTCGCTCTTCTAGCGATCTCCTAGGCACCCGCGCACGCGGTGCGCGCCCATTTTTGTACTACTTTCCTTTCTTTGAACGCATCAGCGCGGCCCTTGTCCCATTCCGGGCCTGGCCGCGAGGAGATTGCCCATGAACCGTTTGTTTTCCGTTGCTTCGATCGTTCTGGCCGCCGGCGCTGGCGCGGCTGGTGTCGGCCTTGCCGGTCAGCCCGTCTCGGGCCAGGAGTCCCAGAAGCCTCCGGCCGTGACGGCGTACACCATCCGCCTCGGCGTGAGCGGGTACAGCCCGGTGTCGTATCTGACCAGGAATCGCGCCGAGCCCGGCTCGCCGTTGCATCACGCCGAGCACGAGGGCGTGACGTATTTCTTCACCGACACTCGCCAGGTCGAGGTGTTCAAGTCCGATCCGGAGCGTTTCCTGCCGGCGTATGGCGGGTTTTGCGCGTTCGGGTGCTCGGTTGATTCCAAGTTCGTGCCCGATCCGACGAGCTTCCAGGTGATCGACGGTCGGACGCACCTGTTCCTCAAGAACGCGGAGGTCGACGCGAAGCAGCTCTGGCAGGACGCCGACGAGCGCGAATCGCGCTCGAAGGCCGACGCATTCTGGAAGAACGCGACCGGCAAGTAGGCTCTCATTTTCCTTGCGTCCCGCCCGTGCGAGAGTGCTGGCGGGGCCTTCCCCGTAGACTTGTTGGAGGATCGCCATGAAGCTCACCGTGTTGATGGACGAGATCCGATCGTGTGCGCTGTGTGCCGAGCACCTGCCGCTGGGGCCAAGGCCCTTGTTGCAGGCGGCACCCGGGTCGCGCGTGCTGGTCATCGGCCAGGCGCCGGGATCCGTGGCGCACGCCAGCGGCATCCCGTGGGACGACCGCAGCGGCCACCGACTGCGCGAGTGGCTCGGTGTTGATGACGCGACGTTTTATGACCCCCGGCGCATCGCGCTGGTGCCGATGGGGTTCTGCTATCCAGGCTCGGGCGCGGGTGGGGACTTGCCGCCCAGGCCAGAGTGCGCGGCGAAGTGGCACGAGCCGCTGCTGGCCTCGCTCAAGAACGTGGGCCTGACCGTCATCGTCGGGCGATACGCCTTCGAGCACAAACTCGGCGAGCATTCTCGCACGCTGACCGACGCGATCGGGGCCTGGGAGGGCCTGTTGCCGGAGGTGATCGTGCTGCCGCACCCCTCGCCGCGCAACAACCGGTGGCTGGCGAAGCACCCCTGGTTCGAGCGTGAGGTACTGCCGGTGTTGCGGTCTAGGGTCGGCGATCTGACGCGGCACGCTTGATGTTGACCGATGGTTGTGGCATGGGATTGGCCTCAAGGTGTTGCCGAAGGATGCGGACCTCCTCTTCGAGTGCGGAGACCCGCTGGTACAACGCCTGGATCGCCGCGAGCGAGACGCCCGCGAGGTCGGTGGCGGCCAGGTGACGATCGTCGGGCCCGACGCCGAAGGCATGGTAAAAGTCCTGGGCGACCGGGCCGATGTGGCGCGAGCCGGTCTGGTCGCCCTTGTACTTCCATGTTGTCAGGGGCATGTCGGCGACCTTCTCGAGCAGGTCCTGCTTGTCGATGGCCTCGAAATCGGTCTTCTTGTCGCGATCGCTCACGCTGATCCAGAGGCCCAGGGCGGTCAGGTACCCGCCACTCGAAGTGGCCAGCAGCGACCCGAATGGGAACGACACGTCGCTGTCATCGCCCAGCCAGATGCCCCCCGAGGCACGAACGATGAACTGGTTGTTCTTGGTGGTCGAGAGATCGGCGGCCTGGGTATCACCCCACACGAACGACCCGGTATGGAGCGCCTTGGCTCGCACGCCGGCGGACATGGAGAACGGCGCGCTGACCGTGTTGAAGGCTCCACCGGGAATGCTCGCGCCGATGGCCGTCGAGAGGATCGTGTTCGAGTGCCCGCCACCGATGCTGCTATAGGCGGCGGCCGCGACGTTGGAGTTCCCACCCGAGACGACCGCCGCGACGGCATTGGCGGGGTTGCCGTCATCGGTGCCCACGAGATTGTTGAGGCCGCCTCCGATGACACCGAAGTTATCAAGGACGGCGTTGGCGGTGAGCGCCGCGCCTCCACCGCTGATCGTGGCTCCGACGGCGGTGCTCGCCACGGAGTTTTCGGCATGGCCGATGACGATCGACGGGCTGGTCGCGTTGGCGATCAGTGACAACGCACTCGTGCCGTCGAGCCTGAGATCAAGCCCGAGGCCACTCGTGTTGTCGATAAACCCATCGAGGACGATCGAGCCACTGATCTCGAGTGATTCATCGGGCTCGGTTACGTTGATCCCAACCTGGCCGGTGATGGTCGTGCGCGTGCCGCTGATGGACCAGGGGGATACACCATCGGCTCCGGGGGGGCCCTGAGGTCCGGTTGGCCCTGCGGGTCCTTGTGGCCCTGTGGCTCCGTCGGCTCCTGTGGGTCCGACTGGGCCTTGCGGCCCTGCGGCACCATCCGCGCCTGTGGGTCCGACTGGGCCTTGCGGCCCTGCGGCACCATCTGCGCCTGTTGGTCCGACTGGGCCTTGCGGCCCTGTGGCTCCATCGGCGCCTGTAGGTCCGACTGGGCCTTGCGGCCCTGCGGCACCATCCGCGCCTGTTGGTCCGACTGGGCCTTG
>CAYGTM010000001.1:0-13512 GCA_964352795.1 uncultured Phycisphaera sp. | reverse complement strand
CTGGGCCTTGCGGCCCTGCGGCACCATCCGCGCCTGTTGGTCCGACTGGGCCTTGTGGCCCTGCGGCACCATCCGCGCCTGTTGGTCCGACTGGGCCTTGTGGCCCTGCGGCACCATCCGCGCCTGTGGGTCCAACTGGACCTTGTGGCCCAATCGCGCCGTCGATGCCTGCCGGTCCCGCTGGCCCCTGGGGTCCGATGACGCCGGGGGTGCCTGCTCGTCCTGCCGGACCCTGAGATCCGGTTGGGCCGATTGCCCCTGACGGTCCTATTGGTCCTTGAGGTCCGGTCAGGCCCGCCGATCCGACTGGCCCGACCGGCCCTTGCGGTCCTGGGGCCCCGTCTTGGCCTGATGGTCCCTGGGGCCCAACAGCGCCGTCGGAGCCGGTAAACCCACGTGGTCCTTCAGCGCCGGTGGCACCGGTCGCTCCGGGCAGCCCGGAGGCACCCGCCCGGCCGCGAATACCGGCGAAGCCACGCGGGCCTTGAGGGCCCATGGGGCCCGTGAGGCCGTGTTCGCCCTGTTCACCTTGCTCGCCGGGCAACCCGTTGAATCCGCTAAAGCCTCGAAGCCCCTGCGGGCCTTGTGGTCCAGTCGGCCCCGGTGGCCCTTCCAAGCCTCGTGGTCCGGCTTGCCCCTGGGCCCCTTGCGGCGATTTTCGGGCCAGTTGGTTGGACCTCAGCAAGACTGACTCGAAGCCGAAATCCGACCTGTCGGTGCTCCCCACACGTCGTGGGAGCGTCAACGGATCGCGAAGCAAGAGCCGATCGCCTAACTGGTTTCGCAAGGCGAGTCCGGAAGATGAGCGTGGACTGCCGTAGATGCCCGAATGTTCGGACCACTCCCCCTGATGCGCGGAATCGATGGCGTCATTGCGTTGAAAGGTGTCCAGCGATGCAGACGGTGGGCCTGTGGTCTGGGCCTGCGATTGCCCTGGCAGGCTCTGGGACACGGTCAGCGATATCAACCCCCCGGCAATACCCGCAAAAACAGCCTGCCCGGCCGTAAGCCCGATGGTGCTGGCACCCGAAGTCATCACTCGTGTTGAGGCTCGCCACATGTCGCAACCAATCCCGTTCGGAACCACCATCCTCCTGAAACTGCGGATCGGTTGATGTCCGGTTTGGATTGAGCGAGTTTTCGGTATTTGCGGGGAACCCCGCCCGATTACAACGAATCCCCGTTGTGACTGTGATCCAGCCTCACGCGGTTATTCCCCCCCGGCGACCTGATTGACCTCTTCCAGGCTCGTGATGCCCTGGGCCGCAAGGCGCAACCCGAAGGTACGAAGCGTGGTGAAGAGGTCGGCCTCGATGACCTTCTTGATGGCCTGAATCGAGGGCTCCTTGAGCACGATGTCGCGCAGGGCGTCGTTGAACTCGAGCAGCTCGAAGATGGCGCGGCGGCCGATGAAGCCGGTGCGCAGGCAGCTGGCGCAGCCGGTGGGGGTGTAGACGTGGTTGGCCTTGTTCGAGGCACCTGAGTGCTTGCTGAGGGTGGCGCCGAGCTTGCTGGCCTCGCCCGGGCTCAGCGGTACCTCGCGGCGGCAGTTGGTGCAGAGCACGCGCACGAGCCGCTGGGCCAGGATGAGGTCGAGCGCGTTGGCGACGAGGTAGGGCTCCACGCCCAGGTCCAGCAGGCGGAAGACGGCGGCCACCGTGTCCTTGGCGTGGACAGTGGAAAACACCAGGTGCCCGGTCATGGCCGCCTGCATGGCGGTGCGGGCGGTCTCGTCGTCGCGGACTTCGCCCACCAGGATCACGTCGGGATCCTGCCGCAGCACGCTGCGCAGCAGGCCGCTGAAGCCCAGGCCCTGGCGGTCGTCGACGGGGATCTGGGTGACGCCCGAGAGCTTGTACTCGACGGGGTCTTCGATGGTGATGACGTTCTTGCGTTCGCGGTCGATCTCGCGCACGCAGTTGTGCAACGTCGTGGTCTTGCCGCTGCCGGTGGGGCCGCACACCAGCAACATGCCGGCGTCCTTGGACAGCACCTTGCGGATGCGCGGGCGCATGTAAGGAGCCAGCCCGAGGTCGTCGACCGATTGCGGCACGCCCCGCCCGTCGAGCACGCGCATCACGAGCTTCTGCCCACCCACGGCCGGGGTGAAGCTGATGCGATACTCGACGCGGCGTTGTTCGCCGTCGATGACAAACAGGGCCGACATGGTGCCGTCGTGGATGGCCTGCTTGCCGGCCACTTCCATCTCGCAGGCGGTCTTGATGAGGTTGCAGGCCAGGTTGCCCGCGCTGCTGGGCATCTCCGAGAGCGGCACCATCTGGCCGTCCACGCGCAGGCGGGCCTGGTAGGTCTCGCCCCGGGGTTCGAGGTGGATGTCGGTGGCCCGGCTCTTGTCGGCGCTGGCCAGCAGCAGGCGGACGGCCACGGGCCCGGGGCTCTGGCCGTTGAGCGCGCCGGTGCGCTCGCCCGAGGCGCTCAGGATCGTGATGTCGTCGATCAGCTTGCCCACCGGGGGCAGGCGCTCGATGGTCTGGCGGATCTCCTTGGCCCAGGTGGCATTGGCGGCCGAGGTGACCGATTCTTTCTTCTTGCGGCTGGTGCGCGTGGCGGTGGTGGTGGCCGAGTCGCCCGCGTCGTCCGAGCCGTTGTCGCCCGGCTCCGCATCCGAGGATTGCAGTTCGACGATGAACTCGTGCCCGCCCACGCGGACAACGTCGCCCTCGTCCAGGTGGGTCTGCTTGATTTTCACCTCGTTGACGCGCGTGCCGTTGCGCGAGTCCAGATCGACGGCCATGTAACGGCCGTTGGCGTCGGGACGGATGGCACAGTGGTGGCGGCTGGCCTTCTCATCGGAAAGGCGCACCGTGTTGGAGGGGTGCCGGCCGATGGAAACCTCGCGGCCGTCCAGGATGTGGGTCCTGCCCTGCCAGCCGTGCGGCCGCAGGACCAGTTGCGGTGTGTCCGAAGCCATGGTGCGGTGCTGCTCCTCGTGCCGGGGCACCCATGTGAGCAGGGGCCCGCGGCACCCTCCCGGGGTGGGTTCGGTGTCGTACCAGTCTACAGCCTTCGGGTTGCGGGCGTGACTTCCCGGCGAGAGTTGCCGGTCTGGGTCTGGCCTTATGGGTCCAGGGTGACCACAATGCCGCCGTGGACCTGCCGCCCATCGAACTGGAGACCGACCCCAAGCCCCCGCCCCTGCGGGATTCGGTGGCCTTCGAGTCTTCCACCGAAGACGCCCTGGCCGCACTGGCCCAAGATATGACCCTCCAGGCCAAGGCCTGCGTCCGAGAGTTCGGCAGCTTCCATCTGGCGGTGTCGGGCGGATCGACCCTCAAGATGCTCGAACGGCTCTGCCGGGAGCTGATGACCGACCCGGCATACCGATCCTTGCCGTGGCGCGATACCCACCTGTGGACCATCGACGATGTGCCGGTGGCCCACGACCAGCCCCTGAGCGTGTATGGGCTGCTGCGGGACATGGTCATCGGGCACTCGGGCATCCCCCGAGAGCAGGTGCATGGCATCTCGGCCTTCCGGCCCGCGGCCGACAGCGAGTACGAGCGGCGGCTCCAGAAGACACTCTCGGCCCGGCCCGGCGGGCACGATCGCCTGGACTTCGCCATGTTGGGATTGAGCCCGCAGGGCGTGGCCGGCCGGCTTGAGCCCGAGTACGCGACAATGAGTGACCGGCTGGCGGTGCGTTTGCCAGACCAGGCGGTGACGCTGACCCATCGGATGCTGGCGGGCAGCCGATTCCTGGGCGTGCTGGCGGTTGGCAAGGATGTGCGGCCCGCGCTGCACAAGGTGGCCTCGGGCGAGCTGGCGCCCGTGCCCGAGTTGCTCGGTGGCCACACACGGTGGTACATCGATCACGACGCCAGTCCGAATGAGGATTGGTAGCCCATGAACCTGACCATCGAGCCCAACGAACGTGTGACCTTCAAAGTGCGGTACGAGGACGAGCACCTGCTCGTTGTGGAAAAGAAGGCCCGGCTGGCGACCGTGCCCGGCAAGGCCCACACCGACGACACACTGCTCAACGGACTTTTCGCGCAGTACGGCGCGAGGCTCCAGAATGTTGGGAAGGCCCGCGAGTTCGGCATGATGCACCGGCTCGACAAGCCCACCAGCGGGTTGGTGCTGGTCGCCTTGTCGCCCGAGAGTTACGACGCGCTGGCCGACTTGTTCCGCAAGCGCGAGATGGCCAAGTTTTATTACGCCATTACGCGACGGGCCCCGGCCAAGCTGCCCACGGGCACGATCAACCGCCCCATCCTCGAAGAGATGAAGAACATGAAGCTGGCCCGCATCGCCAACAGCGGCAAGCCCGCCCTGACGGCGTACAAGCTGGTCGAACAAGGCCATGCGGCCACGCTACTGGAATGCCGTGCCGTGACGGGGAGATTGCACCAGGTCCGCGTGCATCTGGCCTCGATCGGCTGCTCCATCCTGGGCGACGACTTGTACGCCAACGACACCACCGCCGGCGCCGCCAGCCGCCTCATGCTGCACGCCCATCGGCTGGCGTTCGTGCATCCGCTGACCGGCGAACAGGTCGATGTGCGAGCGCCGCTGCCACGAGATTTCGTGGCCACGCTCAAGCGGGTGGGGTTGAGCAAGCCGGCCATCGAGAGCGGTGCGAGCTAGACGAGCCCCATCAACTCCCCTGCGATGCCGTCGGCGAGCATCATGCCGGCGTCGGTCAGCCGCCAGCGGTTGTTTTCGATGACCAGATGGCCCCGCTCCTGCTGGCGCTGCGCTTCGTGGTGCAGCCGACCGGGCAGATCGCCGGCGTCGATGCCCTCGCGCAGGCGAAGGCCGGTCATGATGCGTTCGGCCATGGCACGCCTGGCATCGGGTTCTTCGATGTCGATGGCCGGGGGCAGGCCGATCGTGCCCGGTTCGCCCAGGTAACTGTCCAGGCGGGGGATGTTCTTCCAGCGCCAGCCGGCGAGGTGGCCGCTGGCCGAGGGGCCGGCGGCGAGCCATTGGTCGTGGCGCCAATAGGCCAGATTGTGGCGGCACTCGGCCCCGGGTTTGGCATGGTTGCTGACCTCGTAGCGGTCGTAGCCGTGGGCGCGCAGGGTGTCGAGGGTGAGCAGGAGCATGTCGGCCTCAAGGTCTTCGTCGGCGGGCTCGAAGTCGCCGCGATTGAGCCTTGCGGTCATGGCGGTGTTGGGCTCGTAGGTGAGCGAATAACAACTCAGGTGTTCCACGCCAAACATGACCGCCCGATTGAGGTCGGCCTGCCATTCGGCGAGGGTTTGTCCGGGAATGGCGCAGATCAGGTCCACCGATTGGCGCGCGATGCCGGCGCTGCGGGCAAGCTCAATGGCGCGGCCGACATTCTCGGGATCGTGCCAGCGTTCGAGGGCCTTGAGATGGACGGGGTTGAAGGATTGCGCGCCAATGCTGATGCGATTGACCCCGCCGGCGGCCAGGGTGGCGAAAAGTTCGGGCGTGGCGGTTTCGGGGTTGCACTCGACGGTGAACTCGGCGCCAGCCAGGTCATAGTGATCGTGGAGCGTGGCCAGGAGGCGTTGCCAGAGGTCGGGCCGCAGCAGCGTGGGGGTGCCGCCGCCGACGAAGATGCTGGTGAGTTGGCCGGCGAATGGGGCGAGGTGGGCGAGTTCGGCGATCAGGCGGTCGGTGAAAGGCCCCTGGCGGTCGCGGGTGTCCACGAGGCTGTAGAAGTCGCAATAGTGGCACTTATGGAAGCAGAAGGGGACGTGGATGTACAGGGCCTGAACGGGTGCTGTCCCTGGCCCATCGGGGTGCAATGATTCCAGCGGATGGGCCTTGCCGACTCGTTGCCCCGCGACGGTGATGGGGGTACGGTCCACGTCTATCACCCGGTGTCGGCCCGGCGTTGGGCCCAATGGGAATCGCTCCGGGCCCGTGACTCGGGCTTGGAAAGTCGCCAGAAGCGGGAGTGTACGCCGTGTCGATCGAACTTGTGCTCGTGACTCATGACGGCGAACAGCGGGCCTTCGCGGTCTCTCGGGCCCGCATCATCGGGCGAGACGAGGATTGCGACCTCCGCGTGCCGGTGGCCGAGGTGTCCCGCGAGCACTGCCGCGTGGAGC
Organism: uncultured Phycisphaera sp.; assembly: GCA_964352795.1. Lineage (GTDB taxonomy): Bacteria > Planctomycetota > Phycisphaerae > Phycisphaerales > UBA1924 > JAHCJI01. The sequence goes on along the minus strand of CAYGTM010000001.1, from coordinate 7,465 downwards.
CCAACACCACTGGTGGGCTGACGGTCGAGGACCTGGGCTCGAGCAACGGCACGTACATCAACGGGTTGCAGGTCGACGAGGCCGACATGACCGCCGGCGACGTAATGAAGATCGGGCCGGCGTTCATGGTGCTCCGCGTGGACGGCGAGCCGGCGAGCATCGACAACGACGCGGCCATCGAGCAGGGCACGCCCAGCGCCATGGAAGGGCCCGCTCCCAAGGCCAGCAAGCCCCAGACCAGCAAGCAGGTCGGCCAGGCCCCGCTCGTGGACGGTGAGGACGAGGACCTGTTCTCGGACTTCGATTTCGAGGATGACGACGACGACGCGCCGAAGCTCTGAGCCGTGGTGAATCCGCTCAGGCGGTCTTGCGAGGCGGGTTGGGCTCGCCGCTCTTGGGGACGGCCGGCTGTCCCGGCACGCGGATGGCCGTTCCACAGGCCTTGCAGCGGACGGTCTTGCCCCGGGCCGTGTTCGGGACGGCCAGAACCTTGCGGCAGACCAGGTTGGGGCACATGATGCGGATGCTGGTGTCTTTGTCGGCCATGGCGTCCGCTCCGTATGGTTCCGTCCTTGAATCCATCGGCCCGTTTCCCCGCGTGCTTGAATATGCCCGCGTTCGGCGGCGTGCCTCCGCAGCCTCTTGACAGGACACAATGACAGGACAAAACCCTATCGCATCGCTTGCTCCATCCGGCTTTCAGCTGGGGCTTGCCCATGCCTTGTGCCCGGCTGGCCGAGCGTCGGCGGTGGTGGGGCTGCAATGGGGTGACGAGGGCAAGGGCAAGTACGTCGACCTGCTGGCTCCAGGCTTCGACGCGGTGGCGCGGTATAACGGCGGGGCCAACGCGGGGCACACCATTGTCGCGGGCGGCCAGAAGTATGCGCTGCACTTGGTGCCCTCGGGCATCTTGCACAAGGGCACAAGAGCGATCATCGGCAACGGGGCGGTGGTCGATCCGTTCCAACTCGTGAAGGAAATCGACGCGCTCGAGGCGCGGGGCATCGACACGGCGGCGCTGGTGGTGAGCAGCCGGGCCCATGTGGTGATGCCGTACCACAAGGCCATGGATGCGCGCCTCGAGGCTGCGATGGAAGAACTCGCCCGGGCCGAGGGCGGCAGCACCACGGCCATCGGCACGACCAAGCGGGGCATCGGGCCGACGTACGCCGAGAAGGCCATGCGGATGACGGCGGTGCGCATGGGCGACCTGGTGCGGGGTGGATCGATCTTGGCCGACCGTGTGCGGCTAGCCGTGAGCGTGCATAACCGGGCCATCGTGGCGGCGGGCGAGGAAGCAATGGACGCGAAGGCCATCCTTGACGAGTTGGCGCCCATTGCCGAGCGGTTACGGCCGAACGTGGCGGATACGACGTACCTGCTGCACGAGACGCTGGCCGCCGGAGGTCGCGTGCTGTTCGAGGGCGGCAACGCGACGCTGCTGGACATCGATCACGGCACATACCCGTATGTGACCAGCTCGAACTGCTCGGCGCTTGGCATCTCGACGGGCAGCGGCGTGCCGGGGGCGATGCTCAGCGGGGTGATCGGCATCATGAAGGCCTATACGACGCGAGTTGGCCTCGGGCCGATGCCCACCGAGATCCATGGCGAACTGGCCCAGACCATCCGCGATCGCGGCGGGGAGTATGGCACGACCACCGGGCGGCCGCGGCGCATCGGCTGGCTCGACCTGGTGGCGCTGCGGTATTCGGTGATGGTCAACGGCGTGACGCATGTGGCGATGACCATGCTCGACGTGCTCAGCGGGCAGGACGAGATCAAGGTGTGCTCGGCCTACGACGTGGACGGCCAGAAGACCGAGCGATTCCTGCCCGACGCGGCCGACCTGGCGCGCGCGACGCCGATCTTCGAGTCGCTTGCCGGCTTCGGGCAGGACATCACGGGTTGTCGGAACATCGCGGATTTGCCGGCCGAGGCCCGGGCGTTGATCGATCGCGTGGAGCAAGCGATCGCGGTGCGGGTGGCGGTCGTGGGCGTCGGGCCCGCTCGGGAGCAGACGATCCTGAACCTGCCCGAAGGCGTACCACAGCGATGACCGCGACGGCGACCGAACATGCCGCGATGGCGTTGGGCATCGACCCACAGCGCGTGCCCAGGCACGTGGCGATCATCATGGATGGCAACGGGCGCTGGGCCCAGGCTCGTGGGCTGCCGCGCATCTGGGGGCACCGCGAGGGTGCGGTGCGCGTGCGCGAGGTGGTCGAGCGGGCGGGCGAGTTGGGCGTGACGCACCTGACGCTGTACGCGTTTTCGAGCGAGAACTGGCAGCGGCCGCAAGACGAGGTCTCACAGCTCATGCTGTTGTGCGTGGCGTATCTCGACGGCGAGGCGACGCGGCTGGCCGAGGAGGGCATCCGGCTGCGGGTGATCGGGCGGCGCGAGGGGCTGCCCGACGAGGTGCGCGGCGCTATCGAGAAGGTCGAAACAATCACCGCCCACGGCACGCGGGCGAACCTGACCCTGGCGCTCAACTACGGCGGGCGCGACGAGATCGTGGACGCGGCTCGCGCACTGGCCGCCAAGGCCATCGCCGGCGAGATACGCCCCGAAGACATCGACCAGGACGCGGTGTCGCAGCACTTGTACACGGCCGGCATGCCCGACCCGGACCTCTTGATCCGCACGGCGGGCGAGCGGCGGCTGAGCAACTACCTGCTGTGGCAGGTGAGCTACGCGGAGCTGTTCATCAGCGAGGCGGCGTGGCCGGAGTTCGGGGCGGGGCGGTTCGACGAGGCTGTGGTGGACTATGCTGGGCGCGTGCGGAGGTTTGGGAAGACGGATGGGCAGTTGGGCGTGTCAGGGGCGGGCTGATCGGGCGTAGCCCATCTCGGCGAGTTCCTTCGAGAACTTCTGGTCGAAGAGGTCGTCCAGGCCGGGTTCGAGGTCGTCGAGGGATTGGCCGGATTGGCCTTTGTGGATGAAGTTGAAGCCTTTGTTGAGATTGCTGAGCTTTCCCTTGGCCCTGGCGTTGGCTTCGATTTCTTTCATCTGAGCGAACTCTGTTCGTTCGACGCCCCGCCTGGCATCGGCTTCGGATACTTCGAAGCCCAGGAAATCGCATAGTGCGACCAAGGCAGGTACGGGGTCTGTCTTGAGCGTTTCGTAGCGGACAGTGTGAACTGGGAACTCGGATTGATTGGCCCAACTCTGGTAGTGCTGGAGCCAGGTGCCATAGCCGGTCTTGATCCATGCCAGGTCCCCGCCATGCTCGATGTATCTGCGGGCATACTCGGCCGGGTTGGCATCGGGGTTTCGAGTGAGATTGTGGTAGTTGGCGGCGCTCAACAGGACATCGCGTGGATCTCGGACGATGAGTAGGGCTCGGTTGGTGAACTCGGCGAATGGGTGGTCCATGCTCCAGGCATGATGAGTCTTGATGTAGACCGTTTCGCCGATGCGATCTCGCGTGGGCTGGTCTTGGACGATTCGCCGAAGGACACCGAGAGTGTACTTGGGCGTCCAGCCCTCGGTGCGCATCTTGGCGAGGTAGTGGTAGAGCTCGAACGCGAAGCAGTTCATGGCCGTTTCCCAGTCGAAGTCGTAATCGACCAGGCAGTTGACCACGAGGAACCTGAGCCATGTGTTGCCCGAGCGTGGGTAGCTGGCGATCCAGTGGATTGAGTCGGGCACGCGAGTTCCTTTTCCTTGTGGTGGCCGGGCCTGTGTTCCGGCGGAATCGCCTATCATAGTCGCTGGTTTTCGGAAATGGCCGTGTGTTCGAGCGGCCGTTGGATACGATCGGATTCTGGAGATGGCGCGTTGAACAGCCAGAGTGGAACAGCACCCCGCCTGCGATTGCCGTTGGTCTTTGTGCATATGTACAAGGCGGGTGGAACCTCGATGCGCAAGCTCATTCGCGACCAGTTTCCTCAGGCTGTTGTGGTTGAGGTAAGCGGATCCATCGAAGAGTTGCTGGAATGGCGAGAGCGGGCCGAAGCGGAGCGGCATGGGGTGGATCTGCTCCTCGGACATCAGTTTTTCGGCAACCATGAGCACCTGCGGTCCGGGGCATCGTACATCACGGTGCTTCGTGACCCGATTGAGCGAGTGATCTCGTTTTATTATTACGTTCTGCGGATGCCCAACCACTACTTGTACCGCTACGGGTTCGCGCCAGGCATGTCGCTGCGAGAGATGTACCAGCATACCAAGTGCGTCGAGTTGGACAACCTGCAGGTTCGCATGATGAATGCCCAACCGGCACACCATCCATTGATGGGTACGGTGGATGAGTCGATGCTGGCAACGGCGGAAAAAAACCTTCGATATATCGCGAATCACGGCGTCGTGGCCGTGGTTGAGAGGATGCCCGAGCTTCTCGAAGTTCTTGAGCGTGACGAAGGATGGAACGCATCAATGATGACGCGATCGAATGTGACTGAGAAGCGACCGGGTGCCGAATCGCTCGATTCCGTGACGCTTGAAATCATCCGGGAATCAAACCAGTACGACCTTCGGCTCCATGATCTGGCAGTTCGGCTGTTCGAGGATCGACTCGCACAATCGCGGTCGAGCACGGTGGCTACAAGTAACTCGTGAAATCCCAAAGACTTCCTGGAGGCCCCGCCATGCGATTCGAGAAGCCCACCATCACCCACGACCCCGCCGACAACCGGTACACGCCCAGTTGGGAGGGTGTCGATGCGCTCTCGGGGCCTTCGGGCTTTATCAGCGAGGAGCATCAGGGCATCCACGAGGCCACCAAGGACCTGCCCGGCTGGCAGAGCCCGGGGGACAGCCAGAAGCTGTATGAGGCGGCGTATTTCTCGGGGGCGGTGATCCTGGAGATTGGCGTCTTCGGCGGGCGGTCGGCGGTGGTCGAACTCAGAGGCGCGTTAGCCGCCCAGAAAGCCCATGGCGGGCCCAAGCCCCAGTATTTCGGGGTCGACCCTGACCTGAACGCGTACAGCCGGACGCAAGCGACGCTCAAGGCCCAGGGGCTGGCCGAGCGGGCGTTGGTGTACATCGGCGACTTGCGGCAGTTCCTGGCCGAGATTCCCATCGTGCCCACGATGGTGTTCGTGGACGGCAGCCACGAGTTCGAGGGGGTCTGGGCCGATCTGGAATGCCTGAGCCGGTGGCTGGTGCCCGGGACGGCGGTCATGTGCCACGACTACATGAATCCCGAGGTGCCCGTGAAGCCGGCCATCGACGAGTGGGTGGCCCGCGGGGCGTACGACCTGATCGGCGTGAGCGACAACACGGCGGTGCTGCGGGCGACGGATCTATGCCAGGGGAGCGTGCCCCGCGGGCTGAGCGAGGCGGCGTTCAAGGCCACCATCGAGGCGATGGCCCCCGTCTATGAGGCCATGAAGCGGCCCGGCCCGCGGCCCGACGTGGCCCACCTGACCCACGCGGCCCGGGTGGATCTGGGCGTGACGGTGGGCAAGGACATGCCCGTGAGCGAGCCCAAGGCTCCTGTCACTGCCCCCGTCACTGCGGGCTAACAGCCGTCAAGTACCCCGTCTACGATGGGCCCTATGGCAGACCTGCTGAGCTTCGTTTCGGCCCAACTCCTGGTCAGCGTGCTGGTGTACGCGGTAATGGTCCATGTGCTGCTTGGCGCGGCGGGGTACTTCACCTACGCCGAGCGGAAGATCTCGGCGTACATCCAGGACCGCGTGGGGCCCAACCGCACGGGCTTCGACCTGGGGCTGCCGTTCCTGGGCTTCTTGAAGGGCCTGTGGGGCCTGGGCCAGCCGCTGGCCGACGGCATCAAGTTCATGCTCAAGGAGGACTACACCCCCGGCAAGGTGGACAAGGTGCTGTTCACGCTGGCCCCGGGCATCGTGGTGATCCCGGCGCTCATCGGCTTTGCGGTGATCCCCTGGGGCGGCGTGTGGGACTGCCCGAGCTTCACGATTCCCCTGCTGAATCTGCACGTCGAGGGCGGCCTCGTGCAGATTGCCGCCCTGCCGGTGAACGTGGGGGTGATCTACATGATCGCCATCGCGTCGCTGGGGGTGTACGGCATCACGCTGGGCGGCTGGGCCAGCAACAACAAGTATTCGTTCCTGGGCGGGCTGCGGGCCACGGCCCAGATGCTGGCGTATGAACTACCGCTGGGCATCGGCCTGCTGTGCGTGCTGGTGATGGTGGGCAGCCTGCTGCCGATGGACATCATCCACTATCAGGTGACCAACGGCTGGCTGCTGATGAGCCAGCCCATCGCGGCGTTGATCTTCTTTATCGCCATTCTGGCCGAGGCCAACCGCACGCCCTTCGATAACGCCGAGGCCGAGAGCGAGCTGGTGGGCGGGTACCACACCGAGTACAACTCGATGCGGTTCGCGCTGTTCTTTCTGGCCGAGTACAGCCACGTGGGCGTGAGCAGCGCGTTCTTCGTGCTGCTGTTCATGGGCGGGTTCACGCTGTCGCCCATTCCGGGTGTGATCGACCCCTTGACCGATCCGGCGGCCACGGGCCTTTTGGCGGTCTTGGCAAAGATGTCGATCTACTTCGGCAAGGTCGCGCTGATGGTGTTCCTCATCATGCTGGTGCGGTGGACGGTGCCCCGCCTGCGGTACGATCAGGTGATGAGCACGGCCTGGCAGGCGGTGATCCCGCTGGCGTTGGTCGTGCTGGTGCTGACCTCCATCGCGGTTTACTTTGGCATCCCCCAGGGCTTCGCCCACATCGGCATGATGTTTGGCGGCAACCTGGTGCTGCTGGCGGCGTTGTGGTTCGTGGTCGGCCGCGTGCCGGTGTACAACCCCAACCGCAAACTCCCGATGCTGGGCTCGCGCTTCAGCCCCTTGCCGGGCGAGCGGGTGGAGCACATGCCCAGCCACCCGATGGCCCTCGAGGACCGGCCCGTGCAGGGCACGGTGCAGCCGAGCTGAGGCGTTGTCGCCCTCGATGGCGATGTCCCGTCGCGCGTGGGCGCGGGAGAACGCCCCGGGGCCGTCTACCAGTTCGGTCCCGGGGCGTGCTCGCGGGTGTTCTTCCGCGACGCGAAGCGGCGCATGGCCCCGCTGGCGAAGCGTCTGATTGGTCGCCTCGGCGGCGGGCCCCTGCGCCGGGGACATGCGCGGAAGACCGCGGATGCCCCGTCGCCGCACTCGGCCTTAGCCCGCGCTCTTCTGGTCCTTGGCGGTCACCGGCACGATGCTGCCGGCCGTGACGCTGCCCTGGCTGCCCTGGGTGCCGAAGCTGAAGGTCGCCGGCTCGCTCCACTCGCTGGCCGGGCCGCTGCTGATCTGGGCCCGCACGCGGTACTGCACTTCGAGCAGCCCGAAGGGCACGCCGTTGTCGTCGAAGACCTTCTCGGTGATGGTGTTCTGGCGGGTCCACGGGCCCGGGGTGCCGCCCAGGGGCGTGTCGCGCCGCTCGACCTGGTACTGGGCCCCGCCGCCGGTGGTCACCTTGAAGCTCACGCGGACCACGCCGCCGCTGCGCTGCACGGGCGTCTGCAGGACAGGCTGGGGCGGGGCCCAGTACC